>JAFOYI010000084.1 GCA_017391425.1 Clostridia bacterium
ATAAATAAATACAGAATCCATATGCGCTCTGCATTAAGCGCAAATTATGAACGCTGTAAATCAAGATTTCTATCGGCGTGTGCAAGCACGGTTTTTATAAACCCGTTAAATTCAATAGTTGAGACAAGGCTTGAAAGAACCGACCGTGCGGCTGACTCGCTTTTATCTGCCTTTACATCTTTGTTGGAGAAAAAAAGCGTGCGCCTTTGCGAAAACACTGCAAAGCTGGACGCTTTAAGTCCGCTCAAGGTTATGAACAGGGGCTATGCCTTTGTTACTTCGGGCGATAAAGCGGTAAAAAGTGTAGAAGATTTTGAAACAGGAGAAACACTTAATATAAGATTTACCGACGGCGTTGCCGATTGTAAAATCATAAAAAAGGAACGATTGACTTGAAAAACAGTATTGATTTTGAAAAATCGCTTAATGTGCTTGAAAGCGTTGTGTCACAGCTTGAAAGCGGCGACATTTCGCTTGACGAGTCGGTTAAGCTGTTTGAAAAGGGTATAAAGCTTTCGGATGATTGCCGTAAAACGCTTGAAAACGCCCGTCAAAAAATAATAACTCTCACCGAAGCTGAAAAGGAAGCAGATGAAAATGAAGCTGATTGACGAATACCGTCCGTTAATTGAAAAAAGGCTTGACGGTCTATTGCCGAAAAGCGGATATTCTGACTGTGCGGACGCAATGCGTTACAGCCTGCTTTCGGGCGGAAAGCGGATAAGACCGATTTTATTGCTTGAATTTTATAAGCTTTGCGGCGGCGAAGGCTTGTCTGCGCTTGATTTTGCGGCGGTAGTTGAAATGATACATACTTATTCTTTGATACACGACGATTTGCCCTGCATGGACAATGACGATATGCGCAGGGGAAGACCGTCCTGTCACAAAGCTTTCGGGGAAGATACCGCCTTGCTTGCAGGCGACGCTTTGTTGACCCTTGCGTTTTCTGTTGCGGCGGGTACAAAGGGTATTGATGCTGACAGACTTACAAGGGCAATTAAGATTTTGTCGGATAAAGCAGGCATCTGCGGTATGATAGGCGGTCAGGTTATGGACCTGAAGTTTGAAAAAACCGGTGCCGCACCCGATGAGCTTAAAGAGATGTATTTAAAGAAAACAGGCTGCCTGTTGGAAACTGCCGCAATGTGCGGTTGTGTGCTTGCCGGCGCAGATGAAACAGTTGTCGCTGCTGCGTCCGAATATGCAAAGTGCGTAGGTCTTGCGTTCCAAATTATTGATGATATACTTGACTGTACGGCGGATGAAAAAGTATTCGGAAAGCCTGTAGGAAGCGACGAAAAAAACGGTAAAATAACATATGTGACCGTATTCGGACTTGATAATTCAAAAAAGCTTGCAGCAGAGCTTACAGATAAAGCTGTTAAGATTTTGGAAGAATTTGACGGCAATACCGAAACCTTAAAAGAATTTACAAGGTATTTGCTTAACAGAAATTATTAAAGGAATGTAATTATAATTGGAATATAAGCTTTTAAGCAAAATTAAATCTCCTGATGATTTGAAAAAGCTTAATGAACTTGAAATGCCGCTTCTTTGTCAGGAAATAAGAGATTGTATTGTGCATACCGTTTCAAAAAACGGTGGGCATTTGGCTTCAAATCTCGGCGCAGTTGAGCTGACGGTTGCTTTGCACCGCAGCTTTTCTTCGCCTGAAGACGCAATAATCTTTGATGTCGGTCACCAGTGCTATACCCATAAGCTGCTTACGGGCAGGTTTGATAAGTTTTCCACTATAAGAACCGAAAACGGGCTTTCAGGCTATATGCGGCCGGATGAAAGCGAGCATGACCCCTTTATTACAGGTCACAGCAGTAATTCAATTTCGGCGGCATACGGAATTTACCGTGCTAAAAAGCTGAAAGGCGAAAGCGGTACTGCCGTAGCGGTAATAGGAGACGGCGCAATGACAGGCGGTATGGCGTATGAGGCGCTTAATAATGCAGGCTCGGGCAGAAGCAATTTTATTGTTGTGCTTAACGATAATAAGATGTCTATTTCAAGAAATGTCGGCGCTTTGGCGAGAACCTTTACAAAAATGCGCAATAAGCCGCATTATCATGCCTTCAAGTTTGCTTTGAGTCATTTTTTGCTGGCTATTCCGTTTGTCGGAAAATCGCTTAATAATGCCTTTTTTCAAATAAAAGAGGGTATAAAGGGACTCGTCTATAAAAATAATGTGTTTACAGCTCTCGGATTTAATTATTTAGGACCGGTTGACGGGCATAATATTAAAGCTATGGAGCAGCTTTTTAAGATTGCCGAGACCTATACAAGACCTTCCTTTATTCATGTTATAACCACAAAGGGTAAGGGATACGCATATGCCGAATCTTCGCCTAAGGACTATCACGGTGTATCGCCGTTTGATGTAAGCCGAGGTGCTAAGGCAAACGGCAGAAAAACATTTTCTGATATAGCAGGCGACACGCTTTGCTCGCTTGCAAGGAACGACGATAAGGTATGCGCAGTTACCGCAGCAATGACGACGGGTACGGGATTAACCGAATTTGCGAGTCTTTTTAAAAACAGATTTTTCGATGTGGGTATTGCGGAACAGCATGCGGTTACATTTTCTGCCGGACTTGCAAGCAAAGGTTTGAAACCGTTTTTTGTTGTTTATTCTTCATTTTTACAAAGAGGATTTGACCAGATAATTCACGATATTGCAATAGGCGGTTATTCCGTTAAATTGCTTATTGACCGTGCCGGTATTGTCGGTGAGGACGGCGAAACCCATCAGGGAATGTTCGATGTTTCTTTTTTGACATCAGTTCCGGGGGCCAATATATATTCGCCTTGTTATTACGGCGAATTGCAGTATGATATTAAGCTTGCGGCAGGACTTGACGGACTGTGTGCGGTCAGATATCCAAGGGGTTGCGAAAAGGATGATCCCGGACTTGATTATACAGGCGACTTTACTATATTAAACGGTTCCGGCAAAAAGGCGATAGTTACCTACGGAAGACTTTTTTCCGACGCACTTGAGGCAAAGGAACAGGTTCCCGATATTAATATTGTAAAGCTTAATAAAATTTTTCCGCTATCCGATAAGCTTGTCGAAACGCTTAAGAATTATAATGAAATACACTTTTTTGAAGAGGGAATTAAAAGCGGCGGAATCGGGGAGCTTTGCGCCTCGGCATTGCTTGAAAAAGGTTATAACGGTATATACCGTATACATGCGGTGGATAATAAATTTGTTCCTACCGCCACAGTTACGGCGGCTATTAAGGGCTGCGGACTTGATACAGACAGTATGATTTCGGCGGTGAAAAACAATGAGTGATAAAAAAAGGCTTGACGCCGTACTTTTTGAAAAAGGCTTTACGGAAAGCCGTGAAAAAGCAAAAGCGCTTATTATGGCGGGAATTGTATATGTTAACAATCAAAAATCCGATAAACCCGGCAACACGGTAAAGGACGACGATATTATTGAGGTCAGGGGCGAAACTCTTAAATATGTCAGCCGTGGCGGATTAAAGCTTGAAAAAGCGATTAAAAGCTTTAATATAAGTCTTGACGAATGCATTTGTGCCGATATCGGCGCTTCAACCGGCGGCTTTACCGACTGTATGCTCCAAAACGGCGCTGTAAAGGTATATTCCATTGATGTAGGCTACGGTCAGCTTGCTTGGAAGCTTCGGACAGACAGCCGTGTTGTAAATCTTGAACGCACAAATTTCAGATATGTTACGGATGAACAGGTTCCCGATAAGCTTGATTTTGCCTCGGTAGATGTTTCGTTTATATCGCTTTATCACATTTTTCCGTCATTAAGGCCGCTCCTTAAAGACGGCGGACGGGCGGTATGCCTTATTAAGCCGCAGTTTGAGGCAGGCAAAGAATTTGTCGGTAAAAAGGGCGTTGTAAGGGACGAAAGCGTCCATATTTCGGTTATTGAAAAAATAATCGGACTTGTAAAGGAAAATAATTTTTCGCTTTTGGGACTTGATTATTCGCCGATAAAGGGGCCGGAGGGAAACATCGAATATTTGTGTTATATCGAAAAAAGCGATGAGCCGGTCAACCTATGCACCGTTACGGCAAAACAGGTCGCCGATGCCTCGCATACTGCTTTAAAGGGGTGATTATATGAAAATTGCTGTGTTGCCTAATCTTGACAAACGGGGTTCGTCCGATGTTGTGGATAAGCTGGGCAGTATTCTTCAAAACGAGGGTATTGAAGCGTATCTTCCTGAAAACATCAAAGCGGACGGTTTTATTAATCTGCACGAGGATAAGCTTTATAAAACGGCTGATCTTATTATCACTATCGGCGGAGACGGAACTATAATAAGATATGCCAAACGGGCGGCGCTTGACGATAAACCTGTGCTTGGAATAAATGCCGGCAGGGTAGGCTATCTTGCAAATATAGAGCAAAATGAGCTTTCTTTACTTTCAAAGCTTAAAAAGAAAGAATATTTTGTTGAAAAGCGAATGATGCTTTCGGTTTCGGTCTGTGAAAACGGAAGAAAAATAAATGAATATAATGCACTGAACGATGCGGTTATTACAAGCGGTTTTATTTCAAGAATTATTGATATTTCGGTTTTTTTGGGCAGGGATTCAATAAGCTACCGTGCAGACGGGCTTATAATGTCTACTCCTACCGGTTCAACTGCATATTCAATGTCCGCCGGGGGACCTATAATCGACCCGCTTACCGAAAGTATGTGTATTACACCTATTTGTTCGCACTCGCTTTCGGCAAAGCCTATACTTCTCGGTGCGGATAATACGGTTAAGCTTAAGGCATTTTCTAAAAAAAGAACGGATATATATCTTACGGTTGACGGCAAAAAAGTATGCAGTGTTAAACCGTATACCGATATTTATATTTCAAAATCAAAGCAGTTTGTAAAGCTCATCCGTCTTAATGACAGGTCATTTTACAAAACACTTTCAAATAAATTCAGGGATGGCAGGAGTATGTAGCTATGAAAGGCAAAAGACAGGAAGTAATACTGCAGCTAATTAAGGAAAAAATTTATTTAACCCAAGAGGATCTGCAAAGTGAGCTTATAAGACTCGGATATAATGTAACCCAGTCTACGGTATCGAGAGATATTAAAGAGCTCAGAATTGTAAAAGGACACGATTCTGAGGGAAATTATCGCTATATTGCAAGCGAAACAACCTCGGGTACGGGACATTCAAACGAACATTACCGTGATATATTTTCCCGTGCTGTTAAAAGCGTTGCGTTTGCACTTAACAATGTTGTGGTTAAATGCTATACGGGTATGGCGTCAAGCGCCTGCGTTGCTCTTGACGAGCTGTTCGGTGATATGATGTTGGGTTCGCTTGCCGGTGAAGACACAATAATAATAGTAACGGGAAGCGAAATGCAGTCTGCTACTCTTACAGGTGAACTTAAAAAGCTTTTAAAGTAAGGTAATTAACAATGCTTAAATTTCTTCATATTGAGAATATAGCTGTTATTGAGTCTTCGGATATTGAATTTACCGAGGGCTTTAATGTGCTTACCGGTGAGACCGGCGCCGGAAAATCAATAGTGATAGACGCTATTAACGCCGTACTCGGCGAACGCACCTCAAAGGAGCTTATCCGTGCCGGCTGCGATACTGCCGAGGTTTCTGCGGTTTTCGGCAATTTTGATGACGGGGTTATAAGTATTCTGAACGAATACGGCGTCACGCCGGATGACGACGGAAACATTATTATCAGACGGCGGCTTTCACAAAGCGGCAAGGGTCTTATTAAGCTTAACAACCGTCCTGTTACGGTTACAGAGCTTAAAAGCATAGGTAAACTGCTTGTTAATATTCACGGTCAGCACGACAGTCAAAGCTTGCTTGATCCCGAAAAGCACATAAATTACATAGACGCTGTGGCAAATGACGAACCGGTTAAGGAAAAATACTATGCCGAGTTTAAGGAGCTTAATCGGATTCGGCGTGAGCTTGAAAGCTTAGAAACCGACGAAGACGAAAAGCTGAGGCAAACCGAGCTTTTAAAATACCAGATAAACGAGCTTAGCTTAGCAAATATACGAGTCGGGGAATACGCAGAGCTGAAACGCAAGCTTGATATTGCGAGAGACTATGAGACTACCGTTTCCGCCTTGGCTGCGGCGTATACGGCGCTTAAGGGTAACGATGAGGAAAACGGCGCTGTTTCGCTTGTCGAAGATGCTGTAAAATCAATTTCAGGGCTAAAGAACGCCGAATGGGAAAAGCAATCGGCAAGGCTTAACGATATTAAGGCGGAGATTGAGGAAGTAAGCTTTGTGCTTTCGGATTTTCTCGATAATACCGAGTATTCGGATATTGACAGCGACACTGTGAACGCAAGGCTTGATTTTCTTGATAAGCTTATGTTAAAATACGGTGACGGCGAGGAGAATTTGCTCAATTATTTGTCGGATGCCGAAAAAAAGCTTGAAAAGCTTGACTTTTCGGATAAAAAAATAGCCGAGCTATCAGAGCAGCTTGATTTAGCTACCGAAAAGCTTATTAAATTCGGTGAAAAGCTTACCGAAGTAAGGAATAAAGCGTCCGGGCAATTTTCGTCGCAGGTATGCGATATACTTAATTATCTTAATATGCCGCAGGTTCGTTTTTCGGTTAAAACCGAAAAGGGAAGATATACAAAAAACGGTTGCGACAATATTGAATTTATGATTTCGGCAAACAAGGGCGAAAGCGAAAAACCGCTTGCAAAAATTGCTTCCGGCGGCGAGCTGTCCCGTGTTATGCTTGCGATTAAAAGTGTATTGCTTGACAATGATAAGGTTGGCACAATGATATTCGACGAGATAGATACCGGAATAAGCGGATACACCGCAGGTAAGGTGGGTATACAGCTTAAAAAGGTTTCCGAAAACCGCCAGGTAATATGCGTTACGCACTTAGCGCAGATAGCGGCTATGGCGGATAATCATTTGCTTATTGAAAAAAATGTTTCTTCGGCAAGAACATTTACTAAGGTCAGTCCGCTTTCCTACGAGGAGCGTATTAATGAGATAGCACGGATTATGTCCGGTGCTGAAATGACGGAGAATTTATATAATTCTGCAAAGGAATTGTTAGATAGGAGTAGAACAATATGAAAATTTATGACGAGCTTGTTGCAAGAGGACTTATAGCGCAGGTTACGGACGAGGATGAAATCAGAGAGCTTATCGATAACGGAAAGGCCACATTTTATATAGGCTTTGACCCCACTGCGGACAGTCTTCATGTAGGTCACTTTATGGCACTTTGCCTGATGAAAAGACTGCAAATGGCAGGAAACAAACCGATTGCTCTTATAGGCGGAGGTACAGGGTATATAGGCGACCCGTCAGGCAGGTCGGATATGCGTTCTATGATGACGCCCGAGCAAATTCAGCATAACTGCGAATGTTTCAAAAAGCAGATGAGCCGTTTTATAGAGTTCGGAGACGGTAAAGCGCAGATGGTAAACAATGCCGACTGGCTTTTGAAGCTTAATTATATTGAGCTTTTGCGTGATGTGGGCGCTTGCTTCTCCGTTAATAATATGCTGAGAGCCGAGTGCTATAAGCAGAGAATGGAAAAGGGATTAAGCTTCCTTGAATTTAACTATATGATAATGCAGAGCTACGATTTTTATCATCTGTACAAGGAATACGGCTGCAATATGCAGTTCGGCGGAGACGATCAGTGGTCGAATATGCTGTTCGGAAGTGAGCTTATACGCAAAAAGCTCGGTAAAGACGCATATGCTATGACAATAACACTGCTTCTTAATTCCGAGGGCAAGAAAATGGGCAAAACTGCTTCGGGTGCTGTGTGGCTTGACCCTGAAAAAACATCGCCTTATGAATTTTATCAGTATTGGCGCAATGTTTCGGACAAGGATGTATTGAAGTGCATAAGGATGCTTACGTTTTTGCCTCTTGAGGAAATCGACAAGATGGATAAATGGGAGGGCAGTCAGCTTAATACTGCAAAGGAAATTTTGGCATATGAGCTTACAAAGCTTGTTCACGGTGAGGAAGAGGCACAAAAAGCACAGTCGGCGGCCCGTGCGATTTTTGCAGGCGGCGGCTCCCACGAAAATATGCCGTCAACTACTCTTGAAGAAAGCGACTTTACAGACGGTAAAATCGGCGTGCTTGATATGATGCTTAAGGCAGGACTTGCCTCTTCAAAAGGTGAGGCAAGGCGGCTTGTTGTTCAGGGCGGCGTAAGCATTAACGACGAAAAGGTGACAGAACCGACTTTAAGCCTTGAAAAAGATATGTTCGGCGGCGAAGTTATTTTAAGAAAAGGCAAAAAGGTTTTCCATAAGTTCAGTATATAAAATTTACGGCACGAGATTTTCCCGTGCCGTAAATTTTACAGTATTATAAGCTCTTTAGGACTTTTTGTTATGTCGGTACAGCCGCCGTCGGTTACAAAAACCATATCTTCAATTCTTACGCCGAATTTGTTTTCAATATAAATTCCCGGCTCAACCGTCATAACGGTTCCGCTTTTTAAAACGGTGTTACAGCGTGGACTGAAACTCGGATTTTCGTGTATCTCTATTCCTACACTGTGCCCGAGCGCATGGCCGAAACAGTTTTTATAACCTGCGCCGTATATAATATCCCGTGCAATCTTGTCAATTTCACTGCAAACGGCGCCGCTTTTAATTTTCTCTATTGCGGCAAGCTGCGCCTTTAAAACAGTATTATAAACAAGCTTTTGTTCCTCGCTTACACCGCCTACGGCAACGGTTCTTGTCATATCCGAACGATAACCGCCTACAACAGCGCCGAAGTCCATTGTTACAAAATCGCCGTTTTCAATTTTTTTATCCGTCGGAACGCCGTGCGGCAATGATGAATTTTTGCCGGACACCACAATAAAATCGAAAGATACGCCCTCTGAGCCGAGTTTGCGCATATAAAACTCCATATCAAGCATTATTTCCCGTTCTGTTCTGCCGGCGGTTATCCTGTCCGTAATATAAGCAAAGGTCTTATCGGTAAGCTCCTGCGCCTGCCTT
Source organism: Clostridia bacterium (assembly GCA_017391425.1). GTDB lineage: Bacteria > Bacillota > Clostridia > Oscillospirales > Acutalibacteraceae > UBA737. The sequence goes on from JAFOYI010000084.1 coordinate 9,010, forward strand.
ATGAGTGCTAACTCGCTTTCGCTTTTAACGCTCCGCATATCTCTTAACATTCGGTCAAATTTTGAGTCTTCAGATACGGATACGGGACTCAGCTCTTTTTCAAGTAGCTTATATTTCCCGACAGTAACGCTGTCGCACTCAATATAAAGTGTTGTAATTCCGTTCTTTTCGCATAATTCTTTAATTTCGGAAAGCGGGGAGGACGATAGCATAACTTCACAGCCCGATACGGTATGCTTTGCCTTTTCGTAATATCTGAAATCAATTAAAAAATATGATTTTTCGGCAGTAACAAGCACATATCCCGCACTGCTGGAAAACTTTGTGATATAAAATCTGTTCGGCTCGCTCAGTATAAGCAAAGCCTCCGTCTTTTTTAATTCATTCATAATTTTTGCCGTCATAATTCCGTTTCTCTCCTTGTATAGTCCGAAAACACGCAACCGCAGTAATTTTGTCTGTAAAGTTCATATTGCCGTGAAAGCACTGTTGAACGCTGATAGCCGCCTTTCTTTTTAAAATCGGACGGCAGATAACGGATACCGTATTTTTCGGATAGTTCTTTACTTATACCGTTAATAAGTATATGGTTTTTATGCGGGCTTACGGTAAGCGTTGTTCCGAATAGGGAATAGCCGTAATTCATGGCATATTCGGCTGTGCGTTCCATACGCAATTTAATGCAAATGTCACAGCGCTTGCCGCCCTCGGGTTCTTTTTCAAAGCCTCTTACCGCATTAAAAAACATATCTGCACCTATTTTGTCCTCAACCACCTTTACATTTTTACAAAAGGGTGCGGAATCTATAAGCTTATAAAGCGTTTCAAGCCTTTTTGAATATTCTTCTCTGTCGGTAATATTAGGATTGCTGAAAAAAACAGTAATATCAAAATATTCCGTCAGATACTCAAGCACATAAGAAGCACACGGCGCACAGCAGGCGTGCAAAAGGAGACTCGGACGGTTTCCGTCCGCACACAACTCGCCGATAACACGGTCTGTTTCAAGCTGATAATTGATTTTTTGCAAAACTCTCACCTTTTATACAGTAGTAAAAAATGCAGTCCTAAAGAACTGCATTTAATTTATTTTGCGGAGTTAATCATTGATGTATATATTTCGTCAAATTGCTTTTTGGCGGTTTCGGACGCCTGCGTGTTTGCCGAAACAATCACACGGGTTTCATTAAGAGATGAAATAAGTGAGTCAAGCTCCGATAAAAAGTCTTCAGAGGTGGTTTTTATCTGCTTTTTAAGCTCCTCAAGCGAGTTATGCGCAGTGTCGATAGCAGATAGGTTTTTTACCGTTTCGCTTTCGGCAAGCTCAGCATTTTTTCGGGAATTTGCGGTTATGGCCTGTGCGTTTGCCTGAGCTACGAGATAAAGCTTACCTATATTTTCCGATAAGCGTTCAATTTCTTCGTATTTTTCATTGTATTCGGCAAGCTTTTTTGTAATCTGTTCCTTTTCCGCATTAAGCTTATTAAGGCTTTCTTCACTAAGCTTAAGCTCGGCCGCCAAGGAATCGGTTTTCTCCGTAAGTTCCTTTTCCTTTTGCGAAAAGCTGTTTTG
>JAFOYI010000011.1 GCA_017391425.1 Clostridia bacterium
AGATTGTAAAATGAAGTTGCAATAGTAAAAAAGAATCCATAGCGAAGATTCCATGGTAGAATTGAGTTGCTACACACCAATTCGAAAGGAATCATCGCTATGGACGAAACCAAGTATATGTACTCTCATTAACAGTTGACGCAAACAGCGTAGGCAAAATAACTGATATAAATACGGTCACACAGTCCGTTTGGATTGTGTGACCGTTCTTTTTTGCCAGTTTTCAGCTGAATATATCATAAATCAAGCCGTTGGTTTCCATATAAAATCAAAATTTTTTATTTGGGAGTTATGAAAACGCAGGAAGCCTTGACAGCCGGCGGCGTATAACGCTTTTTTCACCGAAAAGCAGATATATAAGCGTTATCTGAAGTACCGTCATAATCCCTGACTGCAGTATTCTTGACGGAATAAGCGCAACAAAACCTTTGCCGTAAAGAATTGAAATCCATACCGAATTAAGAATAACCGAACCGAAAAACTGATTTATCAGCACGCTTAAGGTAATGCGCAAAAGGCTTGCGTTTTTACGGATGAACAGCGCCGTACAAAGTGCAGTAAGCACGGCAGTCAGTGTAAACCCGGGGAAGTACGGACCTGTGGGGAAGAGCAGGGCGCCCACAATATCACCGAGACCGCCCACCGCCATTGCCCACGGTGCGCCGAGCATTGCTCCTGCAAATGCAACGGCTATAAAAGAAAAGCCGAAGCGCTGGTTCCACACATTGTAGGACAAAAACCTGTCAAGCACCACTTTAAGCGCAACAAGCACTGCGGCGGCAACCATTTCGAATAAATACTGTTTGTTACTTTTTTTCATAAAAAAACCTCCTTATTACCCGTTTATACCGATAATAAGGAGACATAAAAGCCCGATATCAGTCGGCAGCGGGATGCGACAGCCGAACCGCGGTAATATCCTTCGTCCGTCAGGCAACTCCCCGTCCCGACAGCACTTAACGCACGGCCGTCTACTCTGCTAATGCTTGATTATTCTATACCGCCGCAGGCGTATTGTCAAGTGTTTTTTCACCGTCGCCTGTATTCGGCTTGCTGTGTGAAATTACAAGCTTTAACAAAACAGGCGTTAAAAGTGCCGCAACAACCACGCAAAGTACGATTGCCGGGAAAATTTTAGGGTCTATGTTTCCGCTGTCGATACCCTTTTGCGCCACCATAAGCGCCACCTCGCCTCTTGCCACCATTCCCACTCCGACAACAAGCGATTCGTGATTTGACATACGGCACACTTTAGCACCCAGTCCGCAGCCGACTATTTTTGTCAGCACAGCCATTACGGCAAGCACTATGGCAAAAACAATTATTTCTGAATTAATGCCCGAAAGGTCGGTTTTAAGACCTATATTTGCGAAAAACACGGGTGAAAAAAGAAGATAAGATGCAGCGGTGACTTTTTTAGCCACATACTGGCGTGATTTGGTTACATTGCAGAGTATAACGCCTGCAAAATATGCACCCGTAATATCAGCCACGCCGAAGAACTTTTCGGCACAGTATGCCATTGCAAAGCAGAACGCCATAGCCCATACCGCAACACGGCGGCTTGTTCCGTGATTTATCGAAATTTTCTTGAACAGCTTGTAAACTATAAAGCCGACAACAAAAGTGAAAACAAAGAAAGCAAGTATTTTAAGCACCACTATACCGGGGTTTACACTGCTGTCTCCCAAAGCGGAAAGCACGCTTAATACCACTATTCCGATTATATCGTCTATAATTGCAGCAGACAGAAGGGTTGCGCCCACATGTGTTTTAAGCTTGCCCATTTCATTCAGTGTTTCAACCGTAATACTTACCGAGGTCGCCGCAAAAACTATTCCCACAAACGAAGCTTTTATAATATTGGCGTAAGAAAAGCTGTCTGCAAAGAACAAATAATATACACCGCCGCATCCGAGCATCGGAACAAAAACGCCCACCGCCGCTATAAGGCACGCCGTGGGACCGGTGTGCTTAAGCTCGTTTATATCTGTATCGATTCCTGCGATAAACATAAGCATTATTACGCCGATTTCCGCTGTTTTAACAAGAAAATCGGTTTCGTGCAGTATTCCTATGCCCGAAGGTCCTAACAGTATTCCGGCAATAAGTGCGCCCACAACCTGCGGCAGATGCACATGCGCCGTTGCAAGGCCGAAGATTTTTGTAAAAACAAGAATCAAGGCTAATGCAAGTAAATATTCATAAGCTCCCATTTTTAACTCCCCTTTTTAACTCACCATAACATTATACAGCAAATAATTGTTTTTTCAAGGGCGAAAACTACCGAAAAATCTATTGACAAATATAGATTTACAGTGTATTATTTATCTGTACTACTTAGAATAGTACAGTAGAAACGGAAAGCGAGGTGCGGTATGCTCGAACTGAATTTAAAAAGCGGCGTTCCCATTTGCGACCAAATAGTAAACGGTTTTATAAGGCTGAAGGCTCTCGGTCTTGCGGAAAGCGGTGAGCAGCTGCCCTCTGTAAGACAGCTTGCGGTAAAGCTTAGCGTAAATCCAAACACAATACAAAAAGCATATCAAATGCTTGAAAGCAGCGGTGTAATTTATTCGGTAAAGGGCAAGGGCTCCTTTTTTTCGGATGATCCTGCGGCGGATATTGCGGTAATAAAAGCGGCAAAAAGGGATTTCCGTTCGGCAGCTGTTTCAGCTAAGGAGCTGGGACTGAAAAAAGAAGAGCTGATAGATATAATTAACGATGTTTGCAAGGAGGGGAACTCCGAAAATGATTGAAGCAAAACAGCTTACAAAGGTTTTTGACGGCAAGAAAGCTCTTGATTCGGTAAGCCTCAAAATCGGCGAGGGTTCAATATACGGTATTGTAGGTTCAAACGGCTCCGGCAAATCAACTCTTTTGAGACTGATTTCGGGAGTATATATGCCGGACGGCGGCGATATTTTTGTTGACGGTGAGCCGGTGTTTAACAATGTAGGTATAAAGTCGCAAATCGCATATCTCGGCGATACGCCGTATTTTCTTCCCGGAGCTACAATAAATGAAACGGCAAAATTCTGCCGCCGTATGTATCCGCATTTTGACAATGCGCTTTTTAACAGACTTATCGAGATATTTCCGCTTGATTACAAGGCGAAAATAGCAACAATGTCAAAGGGTATGCAGCGTCAGGCGGCGCTTATAACGGCTATTTCTATTTCGCCTAAGTACCTGTTGCTTGACGAGGCGTTTGACGGTCTTGATGCGGTAATGCGCAGAACGCTTAAGGGAATACTTATTGAGGGAGCGGAAAGCCGTTCAATGACAACGGTTATAGCCTCGCATAATGTCAGAGAGCTTGAAAGCCTGTGCGACTGCGTGGGACTTATTCATAACGGACATATATTGTTTAACGACGAGGTGGAAAATCTGCTCGGCAGACTTCACAAATTACAGGCGGCATTTGACAGAATTCCGGAAATCACTGCGTTTTCAGGTCTTGATATTCTGAAAACGGAAAGAAGCGGTTCACTTGTCCGAATGGTCATAAGAGGCGATGAGGACGAAATATTAAGCTATATAAATCGGTTTTCCCCGATTTTTGCGGAGTGTGTTGAACCCTCGCTTGAAGAAATATTTATATATGAGTTGGAGGCGAAAGGTTATGACTCAAAAAACATTGCCGAGTAAATTTCACCCGGCATTAAGTTTATACCGCCTGTCTTTTAAGCGCACAGAGGGGCTTACGGTGCTTATAACCGTTTTTTCACTGCTTTTCTGCCCCGGCTATGTAATTATGATGATAAAAGATGAGCTGAGGTACGTTGCCGAAAAAACAGTGGATTTTACAGATATGTGCCCCACAATAATATTTTTTACCGCCGTTGCAACCACTGCAATAGCATTGCTTTACTTATTTATCAATTTTTCTTTCCTTTACGGCAGAAGCTCAAGCGACTTTTTCCATGCGCTTCCCGTTAAAAGGGGAGGCTTGCTGTTCTCCAGATTTTTTGCAAGCGTTGTTCCAGTATTGATACCTATGCTTTTTGTTTATGTTTCAATGGGAATTATTGCGTCAATGAAGAGCGTAAAGGGCGATATTCAAACGGTAATTTTCGGGTTTGCGGCAAATGTACTGTTGACCGTTATGTGCTGTGCGTTCTCACTTGTATTTATAGTGTGTGCAGGCAGTGTTTTCGACCTGCTTATATCGTTTTTTACCGTTAATGTAGGCGTCATACTGGTTCAGGTTATAAATGCGGCGCTTTGCAGTGAGTTTCTTTACGGTTTTCCGTCTGCAAGCTTTTCACAGCTTTTTTCTGTTTCATCACCGTTTTATTTTGGAATTTCAAAGCTTTTATATTTGGTGTCATACGGTCTTACCGCAAAAGCGGCTGTTTTTTATGCGGCAAAGCTTATAATTATAACGGCGGCGTCGCTTGCTGCGGCATTTTTACTTTACAACCGCCGTCGCAGTGAAAAAAGCGGCGTGTCCTATGCGTACAGGTTTGTGTATGTGATTTGCGGACTTATAGTAGGATTTATAGGTTCATACGGACTCGGAATTATTTTTTCAAACGGAGAGTATACTGCGGTATATTGGATATTCGCCGCAGTGGGCGGTTTGCTTGCGGCGGTAACCTACGGGGCTATAACCGACAGAGGGTTTAAAAGCGTAAAAAAATCTCTTGTTATAGGCGGCAGCTCTTTTGCGGCAATGGTGCTTGCGGTGATTGTTTTAAACGGCGGTCTTTTCGGTTATACGGGCAGGATACCCAAAGCGGAGGAAATAAAAGCAGCTTATATTTCATCGAGCTCAGACAGCCGGATTATGCTTAATAATCCGCAGAATTTACTTAAGCTGCACGAAAAAATGATAAGCAGGCATAAAAGTGACGACGATGTCGGATATTCCATAGACATCGAATATGAACTTAAAAACGGGAGAATTTTAAAGCGACAGTACGCCGTGGATTATGAAAAAAGTTCAGACTTATTGCTATCACTTTACAAAAGCGATGAATATACTGCGGGGCTTAAAAAATTGCTCGACGGCAATAATCTCCAAAGTATAAACGATTATTTTTACGGGTTTGACAATGATACATCGGTATCTGCCGAGATAAGCTCCGACGAGCTTAACCTGATAGTCGACGCCTATATAAAGGATTTGAAAAACGCCACAGGCAGCATTGCAACCGACGAATACACGCATCTTAATGAGATAGTTGCGTGGGACAAAGAAACCGGCAGGCATATCAGGTACCAGTTCCGTATTGAAAAAGGCTTTAAAAATACGCTCGACACTATAAATTCCTTAAGGCTCGGCGAACGCAGTGATGGTGAGGAAGAAATATATCAGTAACAGGACGGCAGTTCGCCACAGTGTGGACTGCCGTTTTTCCGGCTTGTTGACAAAAAAGCTATAATTTAATATAATAAACGGGAAAAGGAGGCGGTTATCATAAAAAGAATAAGAATGTATATAAGTCTTGTTGCAGTGCTGTTGCTTGCATTTTCCGTTTGCGCCTGCAAAAAAGGCTCAAAGGAGCAGACAAGCAGTTTGACACTGTCGGAAAATTTAGCCGCCGAGGATTCGCAGGACCCCGAAAATACCGAGCTTGGCGGTGAGTCGGGTGCCGAGGTTGAAATAAAAGAGCCTATCGTAAAAGAGGGCAAGGCAAACGGAATAGATGTTTCAAAATGGCAGGGTAAAATAGACTGGAAAGCCGTTAAAGCCGCAGGTATAGACTTTGCCGTTATAAGAATAGGCTTCAGGGGCGAAAACGGGGAGATATACAAGGACAGCTATGCCGACTTTAATATTCAGCAGGCTCAAAAGGCAGGAGTGCTTGTAGGGGTGTATTTTTTCTCTACCGCCGCAAACAGGAACGAGGCGGAGGAGGAAGCAAAATGGGTCGTAAACGCCATTGAGGGATATTCGGTTTCCTACCCTGTTGTGTACGACTGCGAGGGATTTTTAAACTCCGAAAGCCGAATGTACGGTTTGACAAACAAGGACAGAACAGATAATGCGATAAGCTTTTTAAAGATTATTTCGGACAACGGCTATGAGGGTATGCTGTATTCCGCAAAGACAGAGCTTGAAGGCTCAAAATACTGGGAAACAGACAGGCTTGAGAGCGTATGTAAAATATGGGTAGCCCGTTACCCAGATAAGCCGTATCCCGATACCGCTCATCCCGATTATACAGGCAAATATGATATGTGGCAGTACACGGACAACAGCAGAATAAACGGAATATCGGGAAATGTAGATATGTCGGTGTCGTATTTTACAAGGGAAAAAGCGTCTCCCAAAAATGCAAAGGCTCACACCGAGGATGCGGCGGCTCCCGCCGAAAAGGACAATGTTTATACGGCAGCTTCCGATGAAGTGACCGCAAAAATAGAGGTTAATTTAAGAAGATCCGCCTCGGTAAAGGCGGAAATTGCGGGCGTGCTTAAGAACGGTGAATTTTTAAAGCGCACGGGTATAGGCAGTAACGGTTGGTCATGCCTTGAATATAACGGTACGAAGGTATACGTCATTACAAGCTATCTCACGGCGGACAGAAATTACAGTGCGCCCGTGACCGAGAACGACGGTTTTTCTCCTGCGGACGGTCAGCTCACAGCAAAGGACGAAACCAATCTGCGTGCCGAGCCGTCAACCTCGGCGGAGCTTGTCGCAACCATTAAAAACGGTGAATTTTTAACAAGAACGGGTGAAAATCCAAACGGCTGGACACGTCTTTTGTATAACGGCAGGGTGGTTTACGCAAAAACCAATTTGCTGACGGATAAGGTAAAGGAGCCTGCGGCTTCAAGCAGTACATTGCCGGAGGACGTCTTTACACCCGCTGACGGAAAATTTACCGCAAAGGAAAAAACCAACTTAAGAACCGCCCCCTCCACAAACGGCTCCGAGGTGGTATACACACTCGCTTTCGGCGAATTTGCCGAAAGAACGGGATATAATACGCAGAGCGGCTGGACGAGGCTTGTTTATTCCGGTCAGACGGTATACGCCGTAACAAGCTTTCTTATATCCGAAGCGGATTATAATGTCCTTTTGCAAAGCCAAAACAGCGAAAATTAAAAAAGTGCTTGACAAATCCTTCGTCTTGCATTATAATCACAGTGTTGCAATCCAAAGACAGCAGGTGGCAGTTATTGCCGTAAGATTTAACGCCTGCCGAGGTAGCGCTTAAATAATTTGTTTATTTATGCCCGTCCTATGTCTTTGGACGGGCTTTATTTTTGATTTGATTACGGAGGTGAAACATAATGCCGAACGCATCAGTTTTAGAAAAAAAGCAGCAGCAGGTTGCAGAGCTTAAGGAAAAAATCGCAGCGTCCGTTACAGGCGTAATCGTTGATTACAAGGGTATTACGGTTGCAGACGATACAGCACTCCGTAAGGAATTGCGTGAAAACGGGGTTGAATACTTCGTTGTTAAAAACACAATTTTAAGCCGTGCAGTTGACGGTACTGAGCTTGACGGAATCAAGTCTGTTCTTGAGGGAACAACCGCTATTGCTCTTTCAAAAGAGGATTACACCGCAGCAGCAAGAATACTTTGCAAATTTGCCGAGGATCATGAAAATTTCAAGATTAAATCCGGCTTCTTAGACGGTAAGGTAGCAGACGATGCAACCATCACCGCTCTCGCAAAGCTTCCCAGCAAGGAGGTTCTCCTCGCAACCGTATGCAACGTGCTTCAGGCTCCTATCGCAGCCTTTGCCCGTGCAGTACAGGCTATCGTCGATAAAGACGGCTCCGCAGATGCGGAATAATTAAAAATTATAAATATAAATAAATGGAGGAAATTAAAATGGCATCTGAGAAAATCACAGCTATGATTGAAGAGTTAAAGACTCTTTCCGTTCTTGAGCTTTCAGAGCTCGTAAAAGCAGTAGAAGAGGAGTTCGGCGTATCCGCAGCAGCTGCAGTAGCAGTAGCAGCTCCGGCAGCAGGCGGCGCAGCAGCAGCTGAAGAGAAGACCGAGTTCAACGTTGTCCTTAAAGAGGCAGGCGCTGAAAAGATTAAGGTTATCAAGGCTGTTCGTGAGATCACAGGTCTCGGTCTTGCTGAGGCTAAGGCTATCGTTGACGGCGCTCCTAAGACTCTTAAAGAGGCTGTTGCTAAGGAAGAGGCTGAGGAAATCAAGGCTAAACTTACCGAGGTTGGCGCTACTGTAGAGCTTGCTTAATTGTAAGTGTTTAAATCTTATCCGAGTTCCGTTAAGGAGCTCGGATTTTTTTGTTTTGCCGTATTTACAAGCGTTAAAAACAGTGTTAAAATAAACTTGATGACGGTGCGTCATAATTATTTTTTTAAGGAGAAGTTTTTATGCTTGGAAATTTTGTTTACTGTAATCCCACAAAGCTCTATTTCGGGGATAATTCGCTTGATTACCTTAACGATGAGCTGCCGAAGTACGGAAAGAATGTAGTACTTGTTTACGGCGGAGGTTCAATTAAGAAAAACGGTATTTACGACGCTGTTACGGAAATTTTAAAGAATAACGGCAAAAACATTGCCGAAATATCGGGCGTAATGCCTAATCCTACTCTTGATAAGCTTTATGAGGGAATAGATATTGCAAGAAAGCACGGTGCGGAATTTATTTTAGCAGTGGGCGGCGGTTCGGTTTGCGATTATTCAAAGGCGCTTGCTGTTTCGGTGCATTGTGATGATGACCCGTGGGATAAATATTATGTCCGCTTTGAAGAACCGGATTGCGAAGTTTTACCGGTAGGCTGTGTGCTTACAATGGTGGGGACAGGTTCTGAAATGAACGCCGGTTCTGTTATTACAAACAAAAAAACAAAGCAGAAAATCGGTCATGTATTTGCGGGCGAAAAGGTTATGCCTAAATTTTCGGTACTGAACCCGAAATACACGCTTACCCTGCCGCATTATCAAATGGTTGCGGGTATATACGATATTTTCAATCATATCTGTGAACAGTATTTTTCCGGCGAGGACGATAATACAAGCGACTATATAAGCGAGGGACTTATGCGCTCGCTTATACATTCAAGCCGTATCGCCAACAAGAATCCACAGGATTATGAGGCAAGAAGCAATATTATGTGGACTGCTACATGGGCGCTTAATACCCTTGTTTCAAGGGGAAAGGACACAGACTGGATGGTTCATATGTTAGGTCAGGCTGTGGGCGGATATACAAACGCCACACACGGTATGACGCTTTCGGCGGTGTCCCTTGCGTATTATCGGTACATTATGCCCTACGGACTTAAAAAATTCAGGCGCTTTGCAGAGAATGTCTGGGGAGTAAATACAGCCGGCAAAACCGATGAACAGGCGGCAAACGAGGGTCTTGCGGCTATGGAAAGCTGGATGAGGGAGTTGGGTCTTGCTATGAAGCTTTCCGAACTCGGCGTTACCAATGATATGATTGAGGGCATAGCCGATGTTACGGTACATCTTACCGGCGGATATAAGGACCTTGCAATGACGGAAATTGTTGAAATATTCAAGAGAAGTTTATAATATATAAAAAGTATAAAAACTCATTGTTTTTACGGCATAGTATTATGTAATTCTTGACATATTGCGCAAGCGGTGGTAAAATTAACTGGATAAGTCACAAAACAGCGGCTGTACGGCCGCCGTTTTGTGTAACAGCTTTATGGCGCCGTGTAATTGGCGAAACCGGCGCAATGCAGCCTATTATATCACGGGAGAAAAATGCGCAGCTCCCGTTGCCTTTTATTTGTTTTCTGTTGTTTGAAAGTGTAATTTTAAGGAAAATCTGCGTTTTATTATACAGGAGGTTCATAAAAGTATGCCCGTAATAGCTATAATTTTAGCTGTCGTTGCGGTTGTGCTTGCTATAGTCGGCTTTTTTGTCGGTTCGGCATATCGCCGTAAATCGGCTGAAGCCACAATCGGCTCTGCCGAGGATGAAGCAAAGCGCATTTTAAGCGACGCAATGAAAAATGCCGAATCAAGAAAAAAAGAGGCATTAGTAGAAGCAAAGGATGAAATTCACCAGATGCGGCAGGAGGCCGAAAGGGATATCCGTGAACGCCGCAGCGATGTACAGCGTCAGGAACATCGCTTACAGCAAAAGGAAGAGACGCTTGACCGCAAGATAGAAAATCTTGAGACAAAGGAAGAAAAGCTTGCCGCACGCTCTAAGGAGATCGACGCAAAGCTTGAGGAATGTGATAAAATCAAGCAGAGCCAAATGGAAATGCTTGAAAAGATTTCCGGTTACAGCAAGGAACAGGCAAAGGCCCACTTACTTGAATTACTTGACGGTGAGCTGACCCACGAAAAGGCTGTTAAAATCCTTGACTATGAGCAGAGGCTCAAAGAGGAATCGGACAGTATAGCCAAAAATATTATAGGCCACGCCATTCAGCGTTGTGCCGCTGACCATTCTTCGGAAACGACCGTTTCGGTTGTAGCCCTTCCGAATGATGAAATGAAAGGCCGTATAATAGGCAGAGAGGGCCGCAATATCAGAGCGCTCGAAACCGCCACCGGAGTGGATCTTATAATAGACGATACTCCCGAAGCGATTACCCTTTCAAGCTTTGATCCGATAAGAAGAGAAATAGCGAGAGTGACCCTTGAAAAGCTTATTCTTGACGGTCGTATTCACCCGGCAAGAATTGAGGAAACCGTTGCCAAAGCCACTGCTGAGGTTGAAGCCACAATCAAGCAGGAGGGCGAAAGGGCAATGATAGACGCAGGAATACATAACCTGCATCCGGAGCTTGTTAAGCTTCTCGGAAAGCTGCACTTCCGCACAAGCTACGGTCAGAATGTGCTTAATCATTCGCTTGAGGTTTGTCATCTTTCGGGTCTTATGGCGGCGGAGCTCGGTGCGGATGTTAACCTTGCAAAGCGTGCAGGTCTTTTACACGATATAGGAAAGGCGCTTGACCACGAGCAGGAGGGTACGCATATCCAGCTTGGCGTTGAGGTTGCAAAGAAATACCGTGAAAGCGAAACCGTTATTCACGCTATACACGCACATCACGGCGAGGTTGAGGCTAAAAATGTTATTGCCTGCATAGTTCAGGCGGCGGACGCTATTTCTGCGGCAAGACCCGGAGCAAGACGGGAAAATATTGAAAATTACATTAAGCGGCTTGAAAAGCTTGAGGAAATCGCCAATTCCTTTAGCGGTGTTGAAAGCTCTTACGCCATTCAGGCAGGCAGAGAAGTCCGCATAATAGTTAAACCCGACGCAGTTACCGATGATCAGATGGTGCTTATGGCACATGATATTTCAACCAGAATTGAAAATGAGCTTGAATATCCCGGTCAGATAAAGGTAAATGTTATAAGGGAGAGCCGTGCTGTCGATTATGCAAAATAGTCGGTTTTAAAACGGCAAGTTCGATTTAAAACAAAGAGAGAGCATATAATGATATGCACCCCAAAAGTTAGACACTTTTGGAGGTGCATATTTTTATGGAAAAAACAAGAAGAATAAACAAAAAATATAGTGCAGAATTTAAAATGGGTGTTATAATGGATATGCGAGAACACCATTTGAGTTATGGCGA
>JAFOYI010000085.1 GCA_017391425.1 Clostridia bacterium
AGACATTGTAATAGTAACCTCCGGTATTGCAAGAAAGCCGGGTCAGTCAAGACTTGAGCTTGCTCAGACAAATGTTAACATTACAAAACAGATAATACCGGAAATCACAAAGTATGCTCCGGACGCAACCTACATTATAGTAAGCAATCCGGTTGATATTCTTACCTATACTTTCTACAAAATGTCGGGACTGCCCGAAAACCGCATAATCGGCTCGGGAACTATACTTGATACCGCAAGACTTCGTTCAAGACTTTCCGAATATTACAACATAAACCAGAGCAATGTTCACGCTTATGTTTTCGGCGAACACGGCGATTCTTCATTTATTCCGTGGTCGGTTGCCAACATTTCAAATGTTCCGATTAAGGAATGTAAAAAGCTTATAACCACACCCGGCATCAATACTCCCGAGCTTGATTTCGGCGAAATTGAGCAGTATGTAAGAAAATCCGGTGCGCGTGTTATTGCAAGAAAGGGCGCAACCTTCTATGCCGTTTCGGTATCTGTATGTCATATCTGCAAGTGCATACTCGGCGGAATTGACACTACAATGACAGTTTCCACCATGATGCACGGCGAGTACGGCATTGAGGATGTAGCTTTAAGTACCCTTAATATGGTGGGTCACGAAGGTGTAAGGGGCAAGGTTAATGTTCCTATGACCGATGAAGAAGTAATGCTTCTGCGCAAGAGCGCCGATACATTAAAGGATGTTATAAGCAATCTTGATATATAAGGGGTAATACAGAAATGGAATACCGTATAGAACACGATTCAATGGGTGAAATGAAGGTACCTGCCGACAGACTTTGGGCAGCACAGACCGAAAGAAGCCACGAAAACTTTGAAATAGGCGTAGGCATTGAAACAATGCCCCGTGAGATAACCCACGCTTTCGGCATACTTAAAAAGGCGGCGGCGCTTGCCAACGCAGAGTTAAAACCCGAAAAAATGACGGCACAGAAGGTAAAAGCCATATCTGCCGCCTGCGACGAGGTTATATCGGGCAGTCTTAACGATCATTTTCCGCTTGTTGTTTGGCAGACAGGCTCAGGCACGCAGTCCAATATGAATGCTAACGAGGTTATTGCCAACCGTGCAAATCAGATTGCCGGCGAAAAGCTTTGCCACCCAAACGACGATATAAATATGAGCCAATCCTCAAACGATACCTTCCCTACCGCTATGCACATTTCGGCAGTTACTGCTATTGAGGATAAGCTTTTGCCCGCAATAGAGCTGTTAATAAACACTTTCAAGAAATTAGAGGCTGAAAACGAGGGTATTGTAAAATCGGGCAGAACCCATTTGCAGGACGCTACGCCCATTAAGTTCAGCCAGGAAATTTCAGGCTGGAGAGCAAGCCTTGAGCGTGACGCAGAGCTTTTAAAAATGGCTGTAAAGCCGCTTTACGAATTAGCGCTCGGCGGCACTGCCGTAGGCACGGGACTCAATGCGCCTAAAGGCTTTTCGGAGCTTGTGGCACAAAAGGTAGCAGAGCTTACAGGCAAGCCGTTCGTTACCGCCGCCAACAAATTCCACGCTCTTACTTCAAAAGATGAGCTTGTTTTCGCACACGGTGCAATTAAGGCTACCGCCTGCGATATGATGAAGATAGCGAACGATGTACGCTGGCTGGCATCAGGTCCCCGTGACGGTCTCGGTGAAATACATATTCCCGAAAACGAGCCCGGCTCTTCAATAATGCCCGGCAAGGTAAACCCCACCCAGTGCGAGGCGGTAACAATGGTTGCCGTTCAGGTAATGGGTAACGATGTAGCCGTCGGTATTGCGGCGTCACAGGGCAACTTTGAGCTTAATGTATTTATGCCTGTTGCGGCGTATAACTTCCTGCAGTCCGCCCGCTTGCTGGCTGAAGCGATTGTTTCCTTCAACAACAAGTGCGCTGTGGGAATAACCGCAAATAAAGAAAAAATGTATCACAATCTTCACAATTCACTTATGCTTGTTACCGCACTTAACCCCTATATCGGCTACGAAAATGCGGCAAAGACAGCAAAAAAAGCTTTTAAGGATAACATTTCCTTAAAGCAGGCTTGTGTAGAACTCGGATTTTTGACCGAAGAAAAATTTGACGAGGTATTCCACCCCGAGCAGATGGTTTAATTTTAGGGAGGAAAAATAATGATTAAGGTCAGTTATTTTCCCGGCTGTACGCTCCGAACAAAGGCGAAACAGCTTGACTTATACGCACGCAAATGCGCCGAGGTTTTGGGCGTTCAGCTGTGCGAAATAGAGGACTGGCAGTGCTGCGGCGGCGTGTTTGTAAGCAACAATGACGAGATAGCCTCAAAGCTGTCAAGCGTGCGTGCGCTTATTGCCGCAAAGGAGGAAGACAGACCGCTTGTTACGGTATGTTCCGCCTGCCACAATGTTATTAAGCAGACGAATTATCAAATAACCAACGATGAAAGCTTCAGAAACCGTGCAAACCTTTATCTTTCGCAGGATAAGGAAAAAAGAGAGCCTTATTCGGGCGAAACAAAGGTTATGCACTACTTTGAGCTTTTGCGTGATGTTGTGGGCTTTGATAAAATTAAGGAAAAGGTAGTAAATCCCTTAACCGGCAGAAAAATCGCCGCATATTACGGCTGTCTGCTTTTGCGCCCCGGCAAGGTTATGGCGTTTGACGACCCCGAAAACCCCGCAATTATGGAGGAGTTTATAAGGGCTATCGGTGCAGAGCCTGTAATTTACCCTTACAGAAACGAGTGCTGCGGCGGCTATGTTGCGCTTGAAGACCCCGAAAGTGCAAAGAAAAAGAGCAACGCCGTTACAAACAGCGCCGAAAGCCACGGTGCGGAGCTGGCGGTTACCGCATGTCCGCTCTGCAAGTACAATTTAGTACAAAACGGCAGTAATATACCGGTTGTATACTTCACGGAATTATTAGCCGAGGCGTTAGGCGTAAAGGAGGATACAAATGCTTGATAAAAAAGAGCTTTTAAAGGAGCAGGTTATAAGGGCAAGCGGCGTTAATCCGCTTAAATGTATGCGCTGCGGAAAATGCTCCGGCACCTGCCCCTCATACGACGAAATGGAATATCATCCCCACCAGTTTGTTTATATGGTGGAAATGGGCGATATTGAAACCCTTATGAAATCGGAATCGGTTTATAAATGTCTTTCCTGCTTTGCCTGCGTTGAACGCTGTCCGCGCGGTGTGGAGCCGGCAAAGATTATTGAGGCGGTGCGTCTTGAGGCTATACGCCAAAAGGGCAACAACCATATGACCGCTAACGATATTCCCGAAAAAGTTAACGACGATATTCCCCAGCAGGCGATTATGAGCGCCATGCGTAAGTATTCTAAATAAGAAAGGAGAGAATAACATATGCAAAGAATTGGAGTATTTGTATGTCACTGCGGCACAAACATTGCAGGTACTGTTGATGTTAAAGCCGTTGCAGAGGCACTTAAAACCGAACCCGGTGTTGTTTTCTCCACCGATTATCAGTATATGTGCTCACAGGCAGGTCAG
The DNA here is from genome assembly GCA_017391425.1 of Clostridia bacterium. Taxonomy (GTDB): domain Bacteria; phylum Bacillota; class Clostridia; order Oscillospirales; family Acutalibacteraceae; genus UBA737. The sequence continues at coordinate 3,506 of JAFOYI010000085.1, forward strand.
GATATTATTAAGAAAGCCATTGCCGAGTATAATTTGACAGGTATAGTGGTATGCTCCTGCTCGCCCCGTATGCACGAGGCTACCTTCCGCAAAACCGCGGCGGCTGCAGGACTTAACCCCTATATGGTGGAAATTGCAAACATCCGTGAGCAGTGTTCATGGGTACATAAGGAAGTGCCGATAGGCACCGAAAAGGCTATTATTTTAGCCAAAGCGGCGGTTGCAAAGGTAAACCTTAACGCTCCGCTCACCCCGGGCGAAAGCCCCGTTACAAAGCGTGCCTTGGTTATAGGCGGCGGTATTGCGGGTATTCAAACCGCGCTTGATATTGCCGATGCCGGCTTCCCCGTTGATATAGTTGAAACCAAGCCGACAATAGGCGGCAAAATGGCTCAGCTTGATAAAACCTTCCCGACGCTTGACTGCGCCGCCTGTATTTTAACACCTAAAATGGTGGACGTGGCACAGAATGATAAAATCCGCGTTTTCTCATATTCCGAGGTTACGGAAGTAGGCGGATTTGTAGGTAACTTTGAGGTTACGATTAAACGCCGTGCGCGTTACGTTAAAGAGGATATATGCACAGGCTGCGGACTTTGCACCGAAAAATGTCCGCAAAAAAAGGTTCCCAACGAGTTTAACCTCGGAATGGATAACCGCAGTGCAATCTACATCCCGTTTGCACAGGCAGTGCCGAAGGTTGCAACTATCGACCCGAATCACTGTATGAAGCTTAAAACAGGCAAATGCGGCGTTTGCTCAAAGGTATGCACCGCAGGTGCTATCGATTACGAGGCAAAGGACGAGTTTGTTAAGGAAAAATACGGCGCAATAGTGGTTGCTACAGGCTTTAACCCCATTTCCATGGAGAAGTTCGACGAGTTTGCTTATTCACAGTCAAAAGACGTTATAACCTCTCTTGAATTAGAGCGCCTTATGAACGCCGCAGGACCTACGGGCGGTACGCTTTTGCGCCCGTCAGACCATGAGCATCCGCACACGATAGTTTTTGTTCAGTGCGTGGGATCAAGGTGCGAGGCTTGCGCCGAAAAGGGTAAAGAATATTGCTCTAAAATTTGCTGTATGTATACCGCAAAGCACGCAATGCTTATAAGGGATAAATACCCCGATACCGAGGTTTATGTGTTTTATATTGATGTGCGTACACCCGGCAAAAACTTTGATGAGTTCTACCGCCGTGCGGTTGAAGAATACGGCGTTCACTACATAAAGGGCATGGTGGGCAAGGTCTCTCCCGAAGGCAATAAGCTTAAAGTACAGGGTTCAGACTTGATTTACGGCAGACAGCTTCATATAGACGCCGATTTGGTGGTGCTTGCCGCCGCTATCGAGCCGGATAAATCCGCCCGTCCGCTTGCAACAATGCTGACTGCAAGTATGGATACAAACGACTTCTTTACCGAGGCGCACCCCAAGCTCCGCCCGGTTGAAAGCCCGACTGCGGGTGTGTTCCTTTCGGGTACCTGCCAAGGACCTAAGGATATTCCGGAAACCGTTTCCCAAGCGGGAGCGGCTGCCTCTAAGGTTATAGGACTGCTTTGCAAGGATAAGCTTACGGGTAACCCCTGCGTTGCACATTCGGACGAAATGATGTGTAACGGCTGCTCAACATGCGAAAAGGTTTGCCCCTACGGCGCTATTTCGTATGTTGATAAAGAGTTCAGAATGCCCGACAGAACCACAAAGGTTCGCCGTGTAGCGGTTGTAAACGAGGCTGTGTGCCAGGGCTGCGGCGCTTGTACGGTTGCATGTATGTCAGGCGCTATGGACTTAAAGGGCTTTATGAATAAACAGATTATGGCGGAGGTAGACGCAATATGCAAGTAAACGAATATAAGCCGCTTATAGTGGCGTTCTGCTGCAACTGGTGTTCTTATGCAGGCGCCGACCTTGCCGGAAATAACAGACTTAATTATCCTGCCGATGTTAAAATAATCCGCGTACCCTGCTCGTGCAGAGTAAACCCGATGTTTATTTTGCGTGCGTTTCAAAGGGGCGCAGACGGCGTAATTCTCTGCGGTTGCCACCCCGGTGACTGCCATTACACCTCGGGCAACTACTACACCCGCCGCCGTATGGCACTGCTTTTCTCAATGCTTGATTATTTAGGCATTGAAAAGGAGCGCACCCGTGTTGAGTGGGTATCTGCGGCAGAGGGCGCAAAGTTCGCCGAAACCATGAACGATTTTGCAAAAACCGTTGCGGCGCTTGGTGAAAACAAGAGATTGGAGGATTTAAGATGCAAGAAATAAAACGCGAAGTTTTAGTAAATAAAGCCTCCGAATTATTAAAAAACGGCACTGTTGACCGCGTTTTCGGCTGGAAAAAGGGCGAGTTTGATTACGATATTACTCCGGCTCTGTTCACAACTGCCGAGGACATTGAAAACGAGTTTGTATGGGGCGATTTTTGCGGCGCTAACTTTTCAAAATATCTCATAAAGGAAACAGGCAAAAGCGAAAACAAGGTTCTTGTTTTCTTAAAGCCCTGCGATACTTACAGCTTTAACCAGCTTTTAACCGAGCACCGCTTTGACCGTGAAAAGGTTTACGCCGTTGGCGTTCCGTGTAACGGTATGCTTGATACGGGCAAAATCAAGAGCAGTGCAGAGGGTATTTCAAAGGTTACCGATAACGGCGACAAGGTGGTAATTGAAACCCTGTTTGACGGTGAAATCACGCTTGACAGGAACGAGCTTTTACCCGACCGCTGCTTAAACTGCAAGTCTAAAAAGCATGTGGCTTATGATGAGCTTTTGGGCGAGGATGGAGCTGTTCTGGACTCTAACCGTTTTGATGAGGTTGAAAAGCTTGAAAAAATGACGCCTGACGAGCGTTTCGCTTTCTGGCAGAATGAGTTGTCACGCTGTATTCGCTGTAATGCCTGCCGTGACGTTTGCCCTGCCTGCACCTGCGAAAAGTGCGTGTTCGATAACCCGAATTCGGGCGTTGAAAACAAGGCGGCAACAAACGAGTTTGAAGAAAAAATGTTCCACATCATAAGGGCTTTCCATGTTGCGGGAAGATGTACCGATTGCGGCGAATGTTCAAGAGTATGTCCCCAGCACATTCCGCTTCACCTGCTTAACCGCAAGTTTATAAAGGATATTGACAGCTTTTACGGCGAGTATCAGGCGGGTGCCGAGGTAGGCTCGCGCGCCCCGATAGTAAACTACACCACCGAGGATATTGAGCCGGGCGATGCTGTAAGGAGGAATGAAAATGCGTAAAATATCGCTTAAAAAAATAGATTCGCTTTTCTCCGCCATTGCAGAAAACAGTGTGCTTTATATGCCTGTTGATACCAAAACGGGCGCAAAGTTTGAGCAGTGGGAAAACGGTAAGGAACTGTCCGATTCGCTTAACACCGTAAGAAGCGCAAAGGATTTCTTCTTCCCCCAAACCGAAAATCTTATGGATTTTAAGGTAGAGGGTAAAAAAATCGAAGTTATAGACAGCCGCAGCGAAACCGAGGATTTTGTGGTTTTCGGCGTTCGTGCATGCGATGTTAAGAGCTTTGATGTGCTGGATAAGGTATTTTTGGCAGAGCCGCAGGACAGCTACTATAAAAACCGCCGTGAGCATGGGGTTATAATGTCACTTGCCTGCACAAAACCGAATGAAACCTGCTTTTGCACCACATTCAGAATTGATGCGGCAGAACCTGCAGGAGATGTAGTTTGCTATAAAACCGATGACGCATTTTATATGGACGCTAAAACCGAAAAGGGCAAAAAGCTTTTAAGTGCGCTTGAGGGCATTACCGAAGCTGCAGACGATACAGCAGTTACCGAACAGCAGAAACTTACAAGAGAAAGAATGTCAAAGCTTCCGCTTGCAAGCCTTAAAGCGGACGCTTTCGGCAACGGCAAAACAAAGGAATTTTTCGACCGTCCCGAATGGAAGGAGCTTTCCGAAAGCTGCCTCGGCTGCGGTACATGTACCTTTGTATGCCCGACCTGCCAGTGTTACGATATTAAGGATTTCAACACAGGTCACGGCGTAAAGCGTTTCCGCTGTTGGGATTCATGTATGTATTCCGATTTTACAAAAATGTCCGCCGGTCAACCGAGACTAACGCAATTAGAGCGTTTCCGCCAGAGGTTTATGCACAAGCTTGTGTATTTCCCGACCAATAATGACGGTATGTTCTCCTGCGTGGGCTGCGGCAGATGTCTTGCAAAATGCCCGATACAGATGAACATTGTAAAGGTAATGAAGAAGTTAGGAGGAAACAGTAATGGCTGATATTAAAGAACCGCTTATTCCGAAAATCGGCGTTGTCACCGATATCAGAATAGACACTCCCGACGTTAAGACCTTCCGTGTTGTAACACCGGACGGCAAAAAGGCATTCGACCATAAGCCCGGTCAGTGCGCAATGCTTTCCATTCCCGGTGTGGGCGAGGCAATGTTCTCAATAACATCTTCCCCCACAAACACCGAGTTTATGGAGTTCTCCATTAAGAAATGCGGCTGTGTTACCGAGTGGCTCCACTCTATGGAGGTGGGTCAGGAAATAACTATCCGCGGACCTTACGGCAGACCTTTCCCTGTTGATACCGAGTTTGCAGGTCACGATATGCTTTTCGTTGCCGGCGGTATCGGCTTAGCGCCGCTTCGCTCGGTTATCAACTACTGCCGCCACTACCGTGACCGTTACGGCAAGATTGATATAGTTTACGGCTCACGCAGTATGCAGGACCTCGTTGACTATAAGGAAATAATTGACGAATGGGCAACCGATGCAGGCGTAGAAGTTCACCTTACAATAGACCGTGAACAGCCCGAATGGGACGGTCATGTGGGCTTTGTTCCGAATTACGTTAAGGAATTAGGCTTTTCTACCGATAAAATCGCCGTGCTTTGCGGACCGCCTATAATGATTAAATTCACCTTGGCGGGACTTCAGGAATTAGGCTTTGATAAAACTCAGGTTTATACCACGATGGAGCTTAGAATGAAGTGCGGTATAGGCAAATGCGGCCGCTGTAACATAGGCGCAAAATATGTCTGCAAGGACGGACCCGTTTTCCGCTTTGACGAAATAGACGAGCTGCCCGACGAGTACTGATAAGGAGGAAAACAAATTGGAAAATATGGTTGATGTTTACCTGTTCGGCAAGAAATACAGTGTGCCGGATAACCTTACAATAATGCGTGCAATGGAATACGCGGGCTATCAGTTGGTACGCGGCTGCGGTTGCCGTAACGGCTTTTGCGGCGCCTGCGCCACAATTTACCGCATAAAGGGCGACCGCGAGCTTAAAACCTGCCTTGCGTGCCAGACTAAGGTTGAAAACAATATGTATGTTGCAACACTGCCCTTCTTCCCGCTTGTAAAACAGGTTTACGATATTGAAAAAATTAAACCGACAGAGCAGATTATGATGCAGCTTTACCCCGAAATCTACGCTTGCGTAGGCTGTAATGCCTGCACAAAAAGCTGTACGCAGTCGCTTAATGTTATGCAGTACATAGCTTACGCTCAGCGCGGCGAGTTTGACAAGTGCGCCGAGGAATCGTTTGACTGCGTAATGTGCGGCGTTTGTTCTTCGCGCTGTCCGGCAGGCATTTCCCACCCGCAGGTTGCAATGCTTGCACGCAGACTTAACGGCAAGTATATAGCGCCTAAATCAGAGCATCTTGAAAAGCGTGTTGAGGAAATTAACGAGGGCGCATTTACAGAGCTTATAGAGTCGCTTATGGGCAAGCCGGTTGAAGAGCTTAAAGAGCTTTACAACAACCGCGAAATTGAGAAATAAGGAGGCGCGCAAACATGTATTCAAAAGAATTTCAAGAATCTTTAAAGGCAGTTGAGGCTGCAAGAGAAGATAACATTGCATTAGAGCCGCGCCGTATGACCGCGGACGAAAAGGACGCACTTTTGGCGGCTTACCACCCAGATTATAAAAAGAGCGAGTTTTCTACACTTAAAATAGGTCCGAATAAGGGCGAGCAGGTTCCGCATGAGCTTTGCGAAATGCTTGAGGCACACAGCCGCATTAAGGCGGACGACGTTGATTTAAACGACGTTACATATGATGTTGACGTGCTTATAATCGGCGGCGGCGGTGCAGGTGCATCTGCTGCTATTGAAGCGGATAACGCCGGCGCTAAGGCTATGATAGTTACAAAGCTTCGTATAGGCGACGCTAATACAATGATGGCAGAGGGCGGTATTCAGGCGGCTGACAAGCCGAACGATTCGCCGGCTATCCACTTTGTGGACGCATTCGGCGGCGGCCACTTTGCCGCAAAGCGTGAGCTGCTTTCAAAGCTTGTATGCGATGCCCCCGAGGCTATCAAGTGGCTTAATGAATTAGGCGTTGAGTTCGATAAAACACCTGACGGCACAATGGTTACAACCCACGGCGGCGGCACTTCAAGAAAGCGTATGCACGCCGCAAAGGACTATTCGGGCGCTGAAATTATGCGTACTTTGCGTGATGAGGTTTTAAACCGCGGTATTCCCGTTGTGGACTTTACTTCGGCTATTGAGCTTATCCTTGATGAAAACGGCAACGCCGCAGGCGCTGTGCTTATGAATATGGAAACCAAGGAGCTTATGGTAGCGCGTGCTAAAACCGTTATTATTGCAACAGGCGGTGCCGGCAGAATGCACTATCAGGGCTTCCCGACATCTAACCACTACGGCGCTACGGCGGACGGACTGGTGCTTGCATACAGAGTAGGCTCAAAGCTTTTGTATGCCGATACGCTTCAGTACCACCCCACGGGTGCGGCTTTCCCGCAACAGATTTTCGGTGCGCTTGTTACCGAAAAGGTGCGTTCTTTGGGCGCTAAGCTTGTAAACCGTGACGGTAAGGTATTTATGCATCCGCTTGAAACCCGTGATGTTGCGGCGGCGTCTATTATAAGAGAATGTTCAGACCGTGACGAGGGCGTAGACACAGGAAACGGCAAGGCTGTTTGGCTTGATACCCCGATGATTGAAAAAATCGGCGGCGAGGGCACTATTGAAAAGCGTATACCGGCTATGATGCGTATGTTTGCAAGCTACGGTATTGACATTCGCAAAGAGCCGATACTTGTTTACCCGACTCTTCATTACCAGAACGGCGGTATCGACATTAATGTTACCGGTATGAGCACCTGCGTTGAAAACCTGTATGTTGCAGGCGAGGCTGTCGGCGGAATACACGGCAGAAACCGCCTTATGGGCAACTCTCTGCTTGATATAATTGTATTCGGCAGAACCGCAGGCAAAAACGCAGCGGCCAAATCGAAGGACGTTAAGGTGGGCAAGCTGACGCTTGAGCATATTAACAAGTTTGACGCAGAGCGTGAGGCGGCAGGAATTAAGACCGACGCCGTATCACCGAAGCTCCTGCCTGATTACAGAAGACAAAAATAATATTAAAAAAATCCGAACCCGTAAAGGGGTTCGAATTATTAAGGGGTTTAAAAAATGATTACCGATTTACTTGAAGCACTTACTATATTCTGCTTTGGGCTTTCATGGCCTATTTCCATTCGCAAATCCATAATTTCACGCACAGCAAAGGGCAAAAGCCTTTTCTTTGAGGTGTTTTTACTTATAGGCTATGCCTGCGGAATTGCAAGAAAAATTATACAGGTAACGGGCGGCAGCTCAGGCTTTATATTCTATTTAAGCTTTTTCTTCTATGTGCTTAACTTTATTGAAATTTCAATAGATGTAGCGCTTTATTTCAGAAACAAGAAATTAGACGAAATTGCCGACCGCGAACGCGAGACTGCAAATGTCTAAAACGGTTATAATAATATAAAAGGAGGCGGCGTGTTGGAACATTCTTATGTATCGCGAGCAACTATCGGCAGGATACCCCTTTATTTGCGGTATCTCAAAAATAATTACCACGGCACCGAGAATATTTCAGCAACCTCCTTAGCCCGTGCCTTGGGACTCGGTGAGGTTCAGGTCCGTAAGGATTTAAGCGCTGTAAGCGGTGCCGGAAGACCGAAAACAGGTTATAATATCGGGGAGCTTACAAAAGCTCTTGAGGAGTTTTTGGGCGGTAAAAGCAATGTTGTTATCCTGGGTGCCGGAAAGCTCGGCAGAGCTTTGCTTGATTACAGCGGATTCGGTGATTACGGACTTAATATAATTGCCGCATTTGATATATCAGTAGGCGAGGTTCAGCACAGCAACAGCGGCAAACCGATTTTTCCTGCTGATATGCTTGAGAGCATTTGTGCCGAAAGCAACGCTAAAATAGGCATCATAACTGTACCTGCCGTTGCCGCACAAGAGGTTTGCGACCGACTGGTCGGTTGCGGTATTAAAGGCATTTGGTGCTTTGCACCGAGTCACCTGACGGTGCCTGATGATGTTGAAGTTCAGTATGAAAATATGGCGCTTTCACTGGCTTATCTTAATAAGAAAATATAAGAGTATAATAAAATTTCGCCGCATATTCTTTTTTGAATATGCGGCGAAATTTTATTCGTTTATTTCAGGCAGACCTGCAAGTGAAGTAAGCACAGAAAGTATCCCTGCAAGTATTGAGGCGGAAATTACAACCTTCCAATTAACCGACGCCATCATAGCCGATGTTCCTATTGTAGCAACGGCTGTTTGTGCAACCGTCTTAATTGCTCTTACAGCGGCGGCCTTTGCCCATTTTACTATTTTATTTTTCATACCGTAACACCCCTACTTTAACATTTTATTCACTATGCTCTGTATTTCAGAATAACTGTATCCTGCGGCAGTGAGTCTATCCTTGCGTTCCTTTCCGTTGCCCCAGCTGCCCCTTATTACCTCTTTTGCAATTTCTTCGTTGCTTTTTTTAGCCGGTGCGCCCATCAGCCTGTTTACCTCTGCCTGTACCTCGGCATAATTATAGCCCTCGGCGTTAAGCCTTTGCCTGCGTTCTTCGCCGTTGCCCCAAATTCCGGCAATAACCTCGTTTGCAAGCTGTGCTATGGTTTTAACCTCTTTCTGCTGATCGGCTGCTCCCGAAATCAATGCCGGATAATCAACATAAGCATAGTCAAGGTCAACATTTCCGTTAATACCGTCAATATTTCCGGAAGATGTATATTGCCATATTCCGTATTCTCCGCTATAAGTGCATTGTTCCGCCCATTGGGCAATCCAGCGTGCCTTTGTGTTATACCATTCGTCGGTAAGAAGTGTATTGTTCCAGTAAAGATTTGCATATATCCCTGCCCACAAACCGTTTGATTCAATAATATTAACAAAGGTTTTTGCAATTTGGAGTATCAGTTCTTTACTGCATTTGCCTGTGGTCTGTCCGTTTTCAAGATCATAATAAACAGGATACAACGGCTTTCTGCCGCCAAGCATACGCAGTACATGTGCGGCCTCCGATTCGGCTTTCTCAACGGAATCCGCATAACTGTATAAGTACACTCCGTACGGTATTCCGAGCCTTTCACATTCATTTACATTTCTTTCAAATTTTTCATCGTCTTGACTTTTAACATCCATTCCGTAGCCACAGCGAATTATTGCAAATTCCACCCCTGCCGACTTTACCTTTTCCCAATCAATATCGCCCTGATAGTACGATACATCTATTCCTTTTTTTAATATATTTTTCATTATAACTCTCCATTCATTAAAGTTGTTATTTTATTATCACTGTAAGCACAGCGCCTATGACCGCTCCCAAAACACCTGTTATAATACAGTTTATGATTAATCGCTTATAATGATTAAATTCCTCTGCCGGCGCTCTCTCTACAGTATCAAGCCTCCGATCTATTGAGTCCACCTTTTGCGAGGTGTTTTTCATTTGATCGGCTATTTTTTCAACCGCCGCCGTAAGCTTTCGTATATCCCTTACCTCTGCTTTTATTTCGTCAAGCTGATGAAATATGTTTTTATCCTCAGCCTCAAGCCTTGCCAGCCTTTCCGTAAAACCGTCGTCCATTTTTTCACCTCCGTATAATGCAGAAAAATCTGCTTTCCTGTGACAATAATAGAACTTTGGTTTTACGACATTCACCGACAAAAAAACCTACGCCGAAGCGTAGGTTTTTTATAAAGCATATTATTTAGGCAAATCTTTACTCAAGAGCCGTATTGCCGTGAAAATATCATTCTTGTTTATCCCTGCAAAGCAAAGCCGAACCTCGTCTGCTGAAACAGCTTTACCTAAAGAAATTCCATATTTACGGGCGTTGGAATAAATCTTTTCGGTGATATTCTGACTTTCAGGCTTCAGCAAAACGGTTAATGAGGATTCGAAAAGCGTTTGCCGTGCCCCCGGTATTAATTCCGAAACAATACGGTTGCAAATACGGCTCTTTTCGTTATAAAGCTTTCTCAATCTTCTAAGGTGTTTTTCAAGTGCTCCTGTTTCAATATATTTTTCAAGTGCCAGCTGTTCAACCTTTCCGCAGGTTTGGTTGTATATATTAAGCCTTTTGTTGAGCTTTTCTAAAAGCTTATCCGGCAAAACCATATATGCAATTCTGACACTGGGCAAAAGTAATTTCGAAAAACTGCCTATGTACACCGTCCGCTCGGGGCATTTCCCCTGAAAAGCAGTAACGCTCCGTGCCGTATAACGCAGTTCACCGTTATAGTCATCCTCTATAAAAAGTCTGTCGGGCGATTCATTCGCCCAGTCGACAAGCTCATTACGCCTTGAAGAAATTCCCGTAACGCTTATTTTAGAAAGCGCAGACGGCTGCAAAAAAAGTATTTGAATTTGATTTTTTTCAAGCTCGGAGATTTTAGCGCCGTTATAATCTCCTATTATCGTCTCGGTATTAATTCCGTAATCCGAAAAAATACGGTTTGCCTGTTCAAACTCCCCGTTTTCCATACCGATTAAACAGTCTCTGCCTATAAGACCGCACAAAATATTAAGAAGCGGTCCTATTCCGGCACCGATAATTATATTATTTGCCGACGCTCTTACACCTCTTGCCTTATATGCATACAGCGACAGAGCGTTTCTCAGCCCGATTTCTCCCTGTGGGTCGCCGTATGATGTAAGTTCCTCTGTATCCCTAAGTATTTCCCTCACGGTTTTTTTCCATAATTCAGTATCCGCCGCAGATATATCTATACTTCTTCCCGAAAAATCAAATTTTATCTGTTCTTTATTCTCTGCTTTTTCGGTTTTTTCCGCAAAACGCTTTTTGCTGCCCCTTACATAATACCCTCTCTGCGGCAAGCTTTCCGCCGTACCCTCAATGCATAGCTTTAAATATGCATTTTCAACGGTAGTTCTGCTGACACAGAGTTGATTTGCAGCCTCCCTTATAGACGGAAGCTTTTCACCTTTTTTTATGATTCCGTTTTCTATTGCGGCGTTTATTTGCGCATAAAGCTCTATATAAACAGCACCGCTCCCGTTTTTAAGGTCAATAAAATCAAAAAGCATTTCAAACTGTCCTTTTAAAAATAATTAATTTTGGCTATTTATTAATGTACACTTTGTTGCTATAATAATAACACCTACCAAAAAGATATGCAATACTTTTTTAAAAAGGGGCACTTAAAATGAAAAAAACAAACCATCAAAAAATACTTGATATTACTTTTATAGCGCTTTTTGCCGCACTTTGCTACATAGCGCTCACAGTACTTTTTATTCCTTTTGCAAATATGTATATACACTTCGGCAATCTTATAGTTGTGCTTGCCGCCCTTTTGGTCGGCGGCTGGCAGGGCGGTCTTGCCGGTTCAATAGGAATGGGCTTTTACGATATATTTAACGGTCACGCCGATTCTTCTCCGAAAACATTTATTTTAAAGCTGCTTATAGGACTTGCAACCGGTCTTGTTTACAACTTTATAAAGAACCGTAAAAAGTATCCGTCCGTTTCACTCTTAATATCGGGTATTATTTCGCTTTTATTAAGCAGCGGAATACTTACATACACACTGACTCAAAATCACGGCTTTGTCGGCAAGGGCGCATGGCTCTCCCCTATTTTTGCGGTAATCGGTGTTTTCTGCATAGTATTTTCACTTTTAAAGAACAAATTTTCACAAAAAACAGCGGCGGCGATCGTGGGTGCTTCCTGCGGTATGCTCGTCAACCTGATCGGCGAAACAGCGTGGAAAATTGTCACCTATATGCTTGAGGGTTCTGCCTTTAAGGCAGCTGTAGTTACGGCAGTTCTCGGTCAAGCGTCTACACTTATCAACGCCGGAATTGCAATAATAGGCGGTGTGGCACTGTTTAGCGTACTTGAAAAACCATTTGCAAGCATACTTAATAAGTAATAAGACAAGTCCGTTTTGTTGACAAGATAAAAGCGGTGTGATATGCAAGCCTGCGGAATTGAATATTCAAGAACGGTAAAATCCGGTATGCATCAAATATAGATATTTACAATTATATTTCCGCACAAAAAATGCTTAAAATATCCGCTACCGATGTGTGGGTTGAAAGAAACAAAAAGGATATTATTAAAATTCCTCCCTAAACACGGATTGTTTTCCCGTAACCAGAGTACAACCACAAAAGCTCTGTACCTATTTAATAACTTGCGGCTAATTTAATACAATCACTTTTATTTTGTGTTGATTTATCGGTTTTCCTTCGTGAGCTTTTGTATTACTAAAAAACAGCTCTCAGTCAATAGTTGGGGTAAAGAGTTAAAACGAAAAATTAAGTGCAAGCAGTTGCTGATTCAAGCAGCTGCCTGTTCTTTTTTAGAAAGTTAATGAAAAAATATATGTAAAATGCGGTTTGTATCTTTCCGATTTGATGTTTGTTATTTTTACCCTCCGCAATCCGAGCAATTTTTCCTTAAAATAAGTATAGAGCATATTTGATTCCTCCGTTCTTGGTTACTACATATTTCCAATTTAACGAATTTCCTCCAAATATGCTCTGCTTTTTGTTTTTTCGTAGGCTTTACTTGCTTACCCCTGATATTTATTATAGAGGCAAAAGATATAAAAAGGAGTGCCTCAAGCACGCATTTGCGTACCGAGGCACTCGGGTGGCTGGGGAATAGG
>JAFOYI010000086.1 GCA_017391425.1 Clostridia bacterium
AATCATAGTTATTGTGAAACACATAGATGCAAAGCGACAAATACTGTTTGCTACTCTAGTGCCACATCTCCATATTATAAATTTTGCTCTTCACATACTTGTGCCAAAAGTGGTTGCTATGCACAAAAACAGTTTGGGTCAAGTTATTGCAGTTCCCATAAATAAAAAACAGCGGAGTGATTTCACTCCGCTGTTTTTCTGTATCTTTCTACCACACTATGTATAGCCCAACAAAACTTGTCGAATGGTGTCAATGTTGTCAGCAGCGGCTCGCCCTCACGAATACGCATAGTGCGGCGTATTTCTTTAGGAATTACAACCCTGCCGAGGTCATCTATTCTACGAACAATTCCAGTTGCTTTCATATATACAAAAATCTCCTTGCTTTACAAATTTGTACTGTTAGTATCTGTAAAACAAGGAGATTTATACTGCAAGACTTTACTTTACAGAGAGATTATGATATAATGCTTAAAAAATTCTCCGAGGTGGTTTATGTGAACAAATTAAATAAAGAATTACTTAAAACAAATATTGAAACTGTCGCAGAGTACGATTTTGATAATCATAAAGTATTTGGCTCGGCATATTGTGTTATTCAAGAGGATAATGTGATTTATAAAAATTGCTTTGGAACTACATCGGTTGATAATGCAGAAGCTGTTACAGAGAACACACTATTTCGCCTAGCTTCTATGACTAAGCCGATTACCGCAATAGCAACACTTATTCTTGTGGACCGCGGTCAGCTTTCGTTGTCTGATAAAGTGATTGATTATCTGCCCGAATTTAAGAATGTTCATATAACACAAATCAGCGATAATAATGAAATAATCGATTTTGGCGAAGCGCAAAACGATATTACTATCTGCCATCTACTTACGCACACTTCCGGTATTGGGAGTGATGCGGCAAAATCGCAAAAAATGACCGATGAAGATAAAAAAAGTATTGCTAATTCAATCAAATTTTATGCTAAAGCAGGCTTGGACTTTGAACCGGGAACAAAACAAAAATATAGCGGAACAGGCGCTTTTGATGTGTTGGTAAAGATTATTGAGAATATAACCAAGACCGATTACCTGCATTTTCTACAACAAGAAATTTTTGAGCCTTGTGAGATGGTAAACACAACCTTTATTCCAACCGGGGAGCAATGGAAGCAAATAATTGCTATGCACAATAAGATTGACGGTAACAATAGTGTAGCAAAAATGAAAGAAAATTGCATTTTTTATGATTATCCGTGTATGCATTATTTGGGAGGAGCAGGATTGGTGTCAACTCTTGACGACTATTCAAAGTTTGCAAAAATGCTCTTGAACAAAGGGAAAACGCCAAAAAAACAAATTCTTAGCGAAGAAACATTCCGCTTGCTTCATACTCCTTTTGTTTCCGAGGAGATTATGCCTTCAAATGCACGTTGGGGTCTTGGTGTCCGCGTCATTGTTAAGGAATCGTATAAAACCTTGCCGGTAGGTACGTTTGGTTGGAGCGGTGCTTACGGTTCACATTTTTGGATTGACCCCACAAACAAAGTCGCTGCTGTGTTTATGAAAAACTCACTTTTCGACGGTGGTGCAGGAAATGAATCCGCTCGCAATTTTGAAAAAGCAGTAAACGATTCCTTTCATCAGGATTAAATATAAAGTATAAAGCGAGGTGAAATCCACCTCGCTTTTGCTATGTATAGGTCAAAATGTGCTGTTTCTCGGCAAAAATTTTTCTTCAAAAACCGCCTAAAAACTCAGTATTTATAAGGCTTTATCGCACTTTTGTGTTATTATAACACGAGCCTCTATTCTTCTAACAATTCCCGTAGCCTTCATATATTAAAATCTCCTTTTTGATTTCGTGTTGTTATTATTTGTAAAGGGATATAATATATTCATTGGCTATTATTTCCTTATGTTTTATAGCTTTGCTAATTTTCGTTAAGCCGCTTATAAAGCCTTACTATTTCCGATTTTATGCCTGCATTTTCTTTAAGCGAAAGAGTGGGATCTTCTTCAAGCATTCGCTCAGCCTCTCTGCCTGCAAGCTGCAGAGTTTCCCTATCGGCAAAAATATCAGCTATTTTCATATCAGGCAAACCGTGCTGTCTGTTTCCGAGAAAATCTCCCGGGCCTCTGAGCTTGAAGTCTTCATCTGCAATTACAAACCCGTCGCAACTGTTTTTTATCACATTAAGCCGTTTTTTAGTATCGTCAGAGCGGCTGTCAGATATAAGTATGCAGGAGGATTTATATTTTCCCCGTCCTATTCTTCCTCTTAGCTGGTGAAGCTGTGAAAGTCCGAACCTCTCGGCATTTTCGATAAGCATAACCACCGCATTAGGGACATCAATTCCGACCTCAATAACGGTAGTTGCAATTAAAAGCTGTATTTTGCCGTCTGAAAAATCACGCATTACCTCATCTTTTTGCTTTGGTTTCATTTTCCCGTGCAGGAGTCCTACTGAATAATTTTTAAAATCGCCGTCCTTAAGGTTTTCGTAATACTCTGTTGCAGATGTAATATCCAAAGTCTCATTTTCCTCCACAAGCGGACAGACTATATATGCCTGCCTGCCCTCATCGAGGAATTTTTTTATATAATTATAGACTCTGTTTCTGTATGAAGAATCAACGCAGTAGGTCGCTATTTTTTGCCTGCCTCTCGGATATTCGTCAATTACGCTTATATCAAGGTCACCGTATATTATAAGTCCCAGTGTTCTCGGGATCGGAGTTGCCGACATAACAAGCGTATGGGGGTTGTTGCCCTTTGATGAGAGCGCTCCCCTCTGTTCAACGCCGAATCTGTGCTGTTCGTCGGTAATAACCAGCCCTAACGACTTAAATTCAACATTCTCGGTCAAAAGTGCATGCGTGCCTATCAGCACATCGATTTTTCCGTCCTTTAAATCGGCTTTGACTTGCTCCTTTTGCTTTTTAGTTTGCGAGCCGATGAGAAGCATACATCTTATCCCTGAGCTTCCCATTATATCGGTGACGGTTTTATAATGCTGTTCTGCCAAAATTTCCGTGGGTGCCATAAGTGCCGACTGAAAACCGTTTGATGCCGAAATATAGCAAAGTGCCGCCGCTACCGCAGTTTTTCCGCTTCCCACATCGCCCTGAACAAGTCGGTTCATTGACCTGCCTGACGCCATATCTCTTACACATTCTCCGATAACTCTTTCCTGTGCGGAAGTAAGTGTAAATCCGAGCATTTTTTTGAACTCGTCAACAGTATTGCACTTAACCGTATATCCGGATAAGCTCCTTTTTCTTTTTTTTAAAAATAAAAGTCCTGTTTGAAGAACAAACAGCTCTTCGAAAACAAGCCGTTTTTTTGCCTTGGTAAGTGCTTCGTCCGATATGGGAAAATGTATATTCCCGAGTGCCGAAACAAAATCACAAAGCCCGCACCTTTCTCTCACTGTTTCAGGCAATACATCATTCAGCGGTATTCCGCTTGAAAGCGCTGTTTTTACAAGTCTCTGCACAGATTTCGAGGTTAAATTTCCGACTGCACTGTATATAGGCTCAATACCCATAAAGTTTTCTTCCCGTATTTCGGGTGAAGACATACTTCTCATAAGAAAACTGCCGCCCAGCTTTCCGTAAAAAAGATAAGTGCTTCCGCAGTTCAGCCTGTCTGCCAAATATTTCTGATTAAATAATGTAACAGAAACTCTTGCGCTTTCGTCCTCAGCAAAAAATTTAAACAGTGTCATACCCTGACGGATACGCACTTTTTCAACCTCGGAAACTATTTTAGCTTTAATGCAAACCGGAGTATCAAACGGAGACTCCGAAATTAAAACAGTGTTTTTCCATTCGAGATAATTTCTCGGATAAAAGCGCAAAAGGGCACCGACAGTATCGATGCCCTTTTTTTTCAAAAGCTCTGCCCGCTTTTCACCCACACCCTTTAAAAACTGTATATCGGTGGAAGCTGTAAGCATAAGTCTTCTCCTATTCTGATACGGCAGTTATTTATTCAACCGACAAAATATAATAATAAATCGGTTGACCGCCGTTAATAACTGTTATTTCGGTCTTGGCGCCGTATTTCTGCCTGATTTGTTCTTCAAGCAATGCGGCGGATGATTCGTCCACATCTTCGCCGTAAATCACGGTGATAAACTGGCTTTCCCTTTTCACCATCTGTTTCAAAAGCTTCATAACGCTCTTATCGACATCATTTTCAACAAATGAAATCTTACCGCCGAGCATGGCAAGTATTTCGCCTTTTTTGATGCTGTGACCGTCAAAATCCGAATCACGGGCGGCAAAGGTTACCTGACCGGTAGCTATCCTTTCGGTGGATTTCTGCATTTCTATTGCATTGTCTTCATCGCCGGTTTCGGGGTCGAAAGCCAACATTGCAGATATACCCTGAGGTATTGTGCGTGTATGAATAACAATTACCTTACGGGTGCTTATCGGGATTGTCTGTTCCGCCGCCATTATAATATTTTTATTATTCGGAAGTACAAAAACAGTTTCCGACGGAGTTGTTTCTATTGCCTTTAAAATATCGTCGGTACTCGGGTTCATAGTCTGCCCGCCGCTTACAACGGTATCCACGCCCAGATCTTTAAATAATTCCTCAATACCTGCGCCTGTGCATACGGAAACAAAACCGACAGGCTTTGTGGGCGCTACGGGAGTATATGTTTCGGAAAGGTCCGCACTTTTAGCCGGTTTTTTCTGTGCATTTTCGGCGTCATGCTTTGCCCTCTCGTGCTGGTCACGCATATTTTCGATTTTAAGATGAACAAGCTGACCGAAGGTAAGCGCATTTTCAATAGCATTACCCGGATGGTCGGTATGAACATGTACCTTGATTATCTCTTCATCATCAACCACAACAACGCAGTCGCCTATCGTTTCAAGGAAAGCTCTAAGCTCCGCCGGTTCTTTTTCACATTCGGCGTCACGGTTTACGATAAATTCAGTACAATAGGTAAATGTAATTTCGGTTTCAAATTCGCCTGCGGCATTTCTTGCAGACTCTTCTTCGTTTTCCTGTGTGCTTTCGGAAACCGCAGACTTGATAACAACGCCGTCTTTAAATACCGACATCATACCTTCAAGTATTGTTACAAAGCCTTTACCGCCTGCGTCTACAACACCTGCTTTTTTAAGCGCCGGCAAAAGCTCGGGAGTTTCCTTAAGCGCTGCCTTTGCACCGTCAATCGCAGCGGCAAAAACGCCTAACTCATCTTCTCCGTTTTCAAGAGCCTGCTTGGCATATTCGCTGGCAACCCTTGAAACGGTCAATATTGTACCCTCGGTAGGTTTCATTACGGCTTTATATGCCGCCTCAACGCCAAGAGCGAACGCATTTGAAATGTTTTCGGCTGTCGCAAATTCGGCGTCACCTATTCCCTTTGCAAATCCTCTGAAAAGCAAGGAAGTTATAACGCCTGAATTACCTCTTGCTCCCCTGAGTAAAGCAGAAGCGTTGACTGATGCTACCTTTCCGGCAGTAGCTCCGCTTAATTTTTCAAGCTCTCTTGCGGAATTTGCAAGAGTCATTGACATATTTGTGCCCGTATCGCCGTCCGGCACAGGGAAAACATTAAGGTCATCAATCTGCTTTTTATTATTTGCAAGGTTATTGGCAGCAGAAATAATGGCGTCTCGTAAAATATCTCCGTTAAACAAAATATACACTCCTTAAGGCAACTGCGGATTATTCCGTTATGCCGTCTATTTTAATAGTTACCTTACTAACGGTAATGCCCGCAGTTTCTTTTACAACATATTTTACCTTTTCGGTAATGCTTGCCGCAATCGCATTGATATTCATTCCGTAAGTAACCACGATATGAAGCTCAACCGATATGGCAGATGCATTGCCTGTAACCTTTATTCCCATATCAGGCTGATATGTTTTCGATATTTTTTCAAATATCTTTTGACGGTTTCCGCTCGGAACCATTCCTACCACACCGAAACACGAGGTAACCTCGTTTCCGATAAGCTTCGACAGATACGCCGAAGAGATATCTATTTTGCCGAGTCTTGTTTCATAAGCTATCATAAAATATCCTGTCCTTTCCCGAACTTCAGAAATGCTGAAGTCCATAAACTGTAACTATTTGAATTTATATGATTCAATCGAAAAATAAATATCACTCAATGATGAATTGTTTACATTTTCGATATTGTCATTGTAGAAAAATACGCCGGTTCGGTAGCACACAGGCACAAGCGGCATCTCCGTTTGCAGTACGGAAGCTATATCGCTTACCGTATTTTGACCGGAATAAAAGCCGTTTAAAAGCTCTCCGGAGGTTATATCGGTTTGTTCTTCCTGTGTGACGGAGTTTTCGTCAGAAGATACGGGAGACTGCGTGTCTGTTACCGGAACCGCTTTTTTTATGCCGTATGCCGCACTTCCACCTTCTGTAATAAGGCTTGAGATATCCATATTAGGTGTTAATGCAACCTCGGCAAGGAAAAGCTGAAAGTTGCCCGACGCCAATACTGCGGTATAATCGGCAAAGCTTTTTTCCGCAACACGGATTTTAAAGCCGTATTCCGAAAGCTTTGCAGCTATAAGCTTTGCGGCAGTTACCCTTGATGTATTTTCACTGTTCACAAGCAACTCAAAATTCAGACTGCCGCCCGATTGATTTTTACGCACTCCGGCAGCATCCACACTATTATAACCTATTTTCTCCAAATTCTCAATAGTTATTTCCCGATTTGCCTGTGTTTCTATATTCTGAACAGAATTTACGGGTTTCCAAACCGGATTATAAAAGCCTTTTGCCGGAATTGCATTATTATAATATCCGTCACGGCATACTGTGTTTCTGTCAATTCCCGAGGATATAGCCTGTCTCAATTCTTCTTTGCCAAGGTCTCCGTAAGAGCTGTTCACGCCTATATATACAAGCCTGTTTAGATTAATATTAACTTTTTTTCCGCTCATCCGCAAAATTTTTCCGTCCGAAATGTCGCTGTAATACATATCGGCAGCCCCTATTTCCACATAATGACTTACCGATTCACTGTCCGGTGCATCAATAAGTCGGATTTCCTTTACGGAAAAGTTTTCACTGCCTGTATATTTGGGATTAGCGGTAAGCTTTTTCATATCTTCGTCCGCAATATATCTGCCTGCACCAACGGGTGGCTTATAAACGCCATCCTCATTTTTTTGATTTTCCGAATTGCTTTTTATTATGGGAAAATCGAGCAGATTAATGAAATACGGATCGGATTTTGTTAACTTAAATACCACCCTGTTGTTGCCCGATGCCGATACCGACGCCACCTCATAAAGCTTGTAAGCATACTCCGTGCTTGAATTTTTAGCTGCGTTGTAAGAATATACAACATCATTTGCCGTAAGCGCACTGCCGTCCGAAAATACGGTATTTTTCAGTGTGACCGTACATACCGTTCCGTCAAGCTCGGCACTTTCTGCCAGACTGTAATTCACATTAAAATCGTTATCAAGCTTTATAAGTGGTTCATACATCAGCCTGCATAAAAGGCGGTTAATATCAGTAGCCGCAGTATATGGATTAAAGCTGTCTGACGCCGAATAAAGAAGTCTAACATAATCTCTGCTTCCGGCCGACTGCAACACAGAGCTTGTCTGTAAATCGGAAGAGGAGCTGTCTGTGCTTTTGTTACAGCCTGAAAGTATAATCAAACATCCTGCAATAATTAACACAGAAAGCTTTTTCAAATATCTCAATTAAGGTTTCCTTTCATCACTTAATGCAAATAGATTCAATACCCACGGTTTTTCCGGTCTTAATATCTATATCGAAAATACAACCGCTTAAAAGCGATTCTCCGTCGGCAAATTCAAATTTTGCCATATCGTTATTTTTAAGGCGGTTAATTATAATTTCACTCTTAACACCCAAAACCGAATTTACAGGTCCTGTCATTCCAAGGTCTGTAATATATCCGGTTCCGCCTGGCATTATTTGTGCGTCTGCGGTCATGACATGAGTGTGTGTGCCGAAAAAAGCAGATACTCTGCCGTCAAGATAAAGTCCCAAAGCCCGTTTTTCACTTGTCGCCTCAGCGTGAAAATCAACCGCTATCACCCCGGCACCGTCCTTTTTTGCCCTGTCTATAAGGCGGTCGGCGGCGTCAAACGGCGAATCGGAATTGAGCTTTTCAAGGTATATCTTTCCTATTATATTTATAACCGCAACCGAGGTGTATCCGATATCCAAAAGACAATAACCGCTGCCGAATGTAACATCGGACAAATTGTGCGGACGAAGTATAAACTTGTTTTCGTCGAGAAAATTATATATCTGCTTTCTTCTGAGTGAATGGTTGCCGCCCGTTATAACATCAGCTCCGCAGGCAAACAAAAAATCTGCGCTGTCGGGAAGAATTCCGTTACCGTCGGCAGAGTTTTCACCGTTAACGACTGCAACATCTATTTTCTTTTCTTTTTTAAGAACAGGAAGAATTTCCTTTACCTTTTTACATCCGGCAGGACCGCAAACATCCCCCACTGCAAGCAACTTCATATAGTACCTCAAATTTGTTTTCTGTAAATTTATTATACCATATAAATTGATTTTTTCAACATCAAGATAATTGACTTTTGCCGTTCAGAAAGATAAAATGAAATAAAGGAGCTGATTATAAATGGTAAAGCATATTATATTGTGGAAGCTTAAAGATGATATTTCAAGCACTGAAAAAACAGAAATCAAGAAAAATGCAAAAAAAGCGTTGGAAGACTTAAAAGGAAAAATTGACGGATTAAAGGAAATACGCCTTCAAACAGAATCGCTTTCCTCGTCTAATGCGGATATGATGCTTGTTTCCTGCTTTGAGGATCAAAAAAGCCTTGAAGCTTACCAAAAGCATCCGCTCCACCTTGCGGCGGCTGATAATTTTGTCCGTCCCTTTACAAGTCAGCGTTTATGCCTTGATTTTGAAGTTGTTTGACGAAAAAATCAGTACCCAAGCATACAATATTCTAAAGGATATATTGAATATGTCCGGTAAAAACCGATAAAAAAGCCGCCTATTCCGGTTAGGAACAGACGGCTCAATTCTTTTGTACATATTCTATTTTAAGGCGTTTTTTCCTCGCTTTCAAGGCTTTGAAAAGAACATCGTCAACTCCATCAGTAAACTTACCTTGTGCAATCAAGCTGTTCTTAAGAGTTATGAGTGAGGAAATAATCTGATTGTATTCCTCCTCACTTAAGTATATATGATATTTGTTTTTTCTCACGATATTCACCTCGTCATTTTACTTTGTGATTTAATGGTAGAGCGAGAAGCAAAATCGTGGGTAAAGAATGATTTGCCCAACATTATAAACCAACTCGAACATGTTGAGACACTTGATGAAAACCTAACGATGGGAGAATTGGTTGAAAAGTACAAGCAACATATCTCGCTCCGACTAAAACCAACTACTGTCGCCACCAAAGAGCATATTATCGATAAGAAAATACTGCCTTTTTTTAAAGACAAGGTTGTATATAAGATACTAACAAAAAGATGCTCTGCCGTAACAAGCAGAGCATCTCAAAAACAAATTGTAGTCAAATTGTAGTCACTATCGAAAACAGGAACTCAAAAAGCCCGTAAATAAAGGGTTTTCAAGGATATATTATTATTCCCACTCAATAGTTGCCGGCGGTTTTGATGTTATATCGTATACAATGCGGTTAACGCCCTTGACCTCGTTTACAATGCGGCGGGAGGCGGCGTCGAGCACATCATAAGGAATTCTTGCCCAATCAGCCGTCATAAAATCGCTTGTCATAACGGCACGGAGTGCTACGGTATAATCGTATGTTCTGAAATCTCCCATAACACCTACCGAGCGCATATTGGTTAATACCGCAAAATACTGACCGATCTCACGGTCAATTCCCGCATTTGCAACCTCCTCTCGGAAAATTGCGTCAGCATCCTGCAAAATTGCAATCTTTTCACGGGTAAGCTCGCCGATTATGCGAACACCGAGACCCGGTCCCGGGAACGGCTGACGGTAAACCATATTTTCAGGCATGCCGAGTTCAAGTCCGACCTTACGGACTTCATCCTTAAACAAGTCTCTGAGCGGCTCGATTATTTCATCAAAATCCACATGATCAGGCAGACCGCCAACATTATGGTGACTCTTTATAAGTGCGGCATCACCGACGCCCGATTCAATGCAATCGGGGTAAATTGTGCCTTGTACCAGATAATCAACCTTGCCTATTTTCTTGGCCTCCGCCTCAAATACACGTATAAATTCACGGCCGATAATCTTACGCTTTTGTTCAGGCTCACTTATTCCCCTAAGCTGACCCAAAAATTGCTCGGAGGCATCTACAGAAATAAGATTTATATTATACGTTCCCCTAAACAAATCGTTTACTTGCTTTGCTTCATCCTTACGAAGCAGTCCGTGATCAACAAATATACAGGTAAGATTTTCGCCGACAGCTTTATGAAGAAGAAGTGCGGCAACAGAACTGTCTACCCCGCCCGAAAGCGCACAAAGCACCTTCTTATTGCCGATTTTTTCCTTTAAATCATTTATAGTGCGCTGAGTGAATGAAGACATTGTCCACTCGCCCTTGCACTCACAAACATTATAAATGAAATTACGAATCATCTGCGAACCGAGTTCTGTATGCATAACCTCAGGATGGAATTGAACGGCATAAAGCTTATCCGAAGGATTTTCCATTGCGGCTACCGGACATATATCGGTTTTTCCGACAATTTTAAATCCGAGCGGAACCTGCTTTATGTAATCGGTATGACTCATCCAACAAATCGTTTTGGCGGGAATACCGTCAAAAAGCTTGCTTGCGGTATCAACCTTAACCTCAACCTTGCCATATTCGCTTGCTCCTGCCTCAACCGTTCCGCCCAGCATATGTGCCATAAGCTGAGCGCCGTAGCAAATACCCATTACCGGTATGCCGAGTTCAAAAAGCTCTTTTTTATAAAGCACTGCATTATCGCCGTATACACTTTTCGGACCGCCGGTCAGAATTATTCCCTTATAGCCTGCGGCTTTAATCTCCTCAATAGGCGCAGTATAGGGTCTTATTTCCGAATATACATTATTTTCTCTTACTCTTCTTGCGATAAGCTGATTATACTGACCGCCGAAGTCAAGAACCAAAATCTTTTCCATTTTAACCTCCGCATTTTTAAAAGTACCGCATATTATTATATAACAAACCGCTCCTTTTGTCTATCCCAAAAAGAGCGGTTTATTTAATTTTTTATTCAACCGTAACGGATTTTGCGAGATTTCTCGGTTTATCTATATCGCAGCCTTTATAAAGTGCCACATAATAAGAATAAATCTGGAACGGAACAACCTCAAGTGTTGCCAAAAGCAACGGATCTGTCTTGGGTATATAAATTACCTCTTCGGCTTCTTTGGCAATTTCGGTATGACCCTCTGTAGCGCAAGCTATAACATAAGCACCTCTTGCCTTTACTTCCTTGACATTGCTCAAAAGCTTTTCAAAAAGTCCCTCATATGCCGCAAGAGCAATTACAGTTCTGCCCTCTTCAATAAGTGAAATCGTACCGTGCTTTAATTCGCCTGCGGCATAAGCCTCAGAGTGAATATAGGAAATTTCCTTTAATTTTAAAGATGCCTCAAGCGATACGGCATAATCTATGTTTCTTCCGATAAAGAATAAGGATTTCGGATCTCCGCAATGTTTTGCCATTTCTTTAATTTTAGGCTCTGAAAGGATAACCTTTTCAATAAGCTCCGGCAAACGGCAAATATCGTCGAATATTCTTTCCACACGGTCGGCGTCCATTGTTTTTAAAATGCGTGCCGCCCAAACAGCAATAAGATAAATTACCGAAAGCTGTGTCGTGTAACCCTTTGTGGTAGCAACAGCTATTTCCGGGCCTGCCCATGTGTATATAACATCATCAGAGGCATTTGCTATTGAGCTGCCCACAACATTAACTATTGAAAGTGTATGAGAGCCTCGCTTTTTGGCTTCTTTTAAAGCCGCTAAGGTATCTGCGGTTTCGCCGGACTGGCTTATTATTATCGTTAAAGTTTTATCATCTACAATAGGATTGCGGTAACGGTATTCACTTGCATAATCTATGCTTGTCGGTATTCTCAGCATTTCCTCGAATACATATTTTCCTACCATTCCTGCATGATAAGCAGAACCGCACGCAACAATTTCTATACGGTTTATTGTTTTAAGCTTTTCTTCGTTGAGCTTAAGACCCTCAAATACTATTTCCCTGCCCTTAATACGGCTTTCAACTGTTTGTTTTACGGCATTCGGCTGTTCCATTATTTCTTTCATCATAAAATGGTCGTAGCCGCCCTTTTCCGCAGCTGCAATATCCCAGTTAATAACGGCTGCGGAGCGGTGAATTTCATTTTTATCGGAGTCGTAAAGCTTAACACCGTCAGGAGTTAATACGGCAATTTCGCCGTCCTCAATATAAAGAATGTCCCTTGTGTGAGAAACAATGGCTGTAACATCGGACGCTATATAATTTGCTTCCTTTGAAAGCCCGATTATAAGCGGACTGAATTTTCTCACCGCAACGATCGTATCCGGATAGTCCGTACATATAATTCCCAAAGCATACGAACCGTCAAGCTGTGCCACGGCTTTTGATACAGCCTCAAACAAATCGCCCTTATAATATTTTGCAAGCAAGTGAGGCACAACCTCTGTATCGGTCTCACTTTTAAACTCAACGCCGTCTGCCCTGAGAGAATCCCTTAAAGCAATATAATTTTCGATTATACCGTTATGTACAACCGCGAACTTTCCGTCCGAGCTTACATGTGGATGCGCATTTTCAAACGAAGGTACACCGTGAGTAGCCCAACGGGTATGACCTATTCCGGTGGTTCCTTTAACCGAATTTCCGTTGTCGGTTTTATCCATAAGATTTTTAATTCTTTCAGTTGTCTTCTCAATATGGATACTTCCGTTTTCAAGTACCGCAATACCTGCCGAGTCATAACCGCGGTATTCAAGTCTTTCAAGACCGTCAAGCAAAAAGCCTGCCGCCTGAGTTTTTCCGGTAAATCCAACAATTCCGCACATAAAAAATACACCTTTCTGCGATATGCAGAAAGATGCCGATTTTAAAGTACAACGAAAAAGACGGGTAAATAATCCGCCTATTCGGTCAAAGGGACCTTTCATACATACCGTATAAATATTATTGACATAGCAAGACGCCTCTGTTCCGGAATTGCTCCCGGGTTTTAAACGCCTGTTTACGACATGCCTGCCGTGGGACATCCGCCGAATATTTCGATGCTCCCCATCCTCGTCAACCGCTATGCCAAAGTACGGTCCCGGCGCTATTGATTTATAGTGAAGCGGCTCTTTATAAATGGCACACCGCTACAATGCAAATTTTAAACCAAAAAGCCGATTTTGTCAATCATTATATTTTTTTAAGCTCCGCCGTTTCGAGCGGCTCTATTCCGAAAGCTTTTGTATAATCAAGAGTTTTCTTATGCATATCGGTATCAAGCAAAACCGCAGGATTATGAGCGTCACAGCCGATCACAACATCATTGCCCACCATTTTTGCAATTTTAAAAAACCGCTCAGACGGATAGTGTCTTCCGCCTGCGAGTCCCATCATATTTACCTCAAGCGGTATATTCATTCTTTTGGCACATACACATAAACGGGTCATTTCGGTTTCGAAAACAGATTCATCACCGATAAAATTAGTTACATCGGGATGTGCTATATAGGTAAAGCTGCCGCTTGAAATCCCCTCGGCAACCTGATCCACATAACGGTGCAAAAGCTCCGGTTGTGAAAACGGAGAGCCTACATAAATACCCGTAGGCTCGTCATCAAGAAAATGCTGACCCATTATTAAATAATCGGCGCCGTAATCTCTGCAAAGCTTTTGCAGGCTGTAAAAAATATCAGGGAAATATTCAGCCTCAAAGCCCACAAAAATCTGTATATCATTTTTATATTCATCCGCAAATTTTTTTATGCACTCTATATAGTTCGGTGCTTCGTTCAACGACATTCTCATTCCCGAAACAAAACCGTTTTTGTAAAACTGCGGCGAGTGATCGGAAAAACCGAGTATTTTAATACCCGAGGCTATGGCATTTTCAATATATTCACGCTCGCTTCCGACAGCATGGTGACAGCGAGTTGTATGCGTATGATAATTTGCAATCATAGTCATCTTCCTTTCAATTAAATAATTTTAACTCATATCAAAACATAAGTCAATTATTTTTAACCGTTCTTTTCACTTGACAAATATACAAAGATGTGGTAAATTCTAATTATAAGATAGAGGTGCGGTTTGTTAAGAGTAGCTTCTTCGTGTTAAGTCCGGCAGGACGATAGTCGGAGCGAAAGGAACAGTCGCCGAAGACGGTGTGCCGGCAGGTGCCCGCTCTGGTAATTCGGAATAATATCCGTATTACTGTCGCTTTTGCGGAGAGCTATCGAAAAGAAGAAAAAGCGTTTAATCGCCCAACTTGTTTTTGATAGCCGAGCAATCGGCTATTTTTTTATATTTTGATTGAAGGGAAAGAATAAAATGAAAGCTTCTGTATTTGAAGGCGCGGCAACGGCGCTTATAACCCCCCTCACCCGTGACGGAATCGATTACGCCGCTTTTGAAAAGCTTATTAACTGGCAGATAAACGAGGGAATCGACGCTCTTGTTATTTGCGGAACAACCGGCGAGTCTTCGACGCTTACCGATGAAGAACACCGCAATGCAATAGAGTTTGCCGTAAAATGTGCGAACGGACGAGTTCCGATAATAGCCGGCACGGGTTCTAACGATACCGCATATGCAATAGAGCTTACCGAGTTTTCCTGCAAAGTCGGAGTTGACGGAGTGCTTGTGGTTACACCGTACTACAATAAAGCAACCCAAAAAGGGCTTGTAAAAATGTTTTATTCGATAGCAGACAAAGCCTCCGCTCCCGTCATACTATATAATGTACCGTCGAGAACCGGAGTAAACATACTGCCCGAGACAGTAGCCGAATTAGCACAACATCCGAATATTGCGGGTATTAAAGAAGCAGGCGGCAATATTTCGGCAGTAGCACAGATAGCACAGCTTTGCAAAGATAATATTGACATTTATTCCGGAAACGACGACCAGACCGTACCGATTATGTCACTTGGCGGAAAGGGCTGTATTTCCGTTCTCTCAAATCTTCTGCCCCGTCAGACCGCTCTTATGTGCAGGAAAATGCTTGACGG
>JAFOYI010000087.1 GCA_017391425.1 Clostridia bacterium
ATTCGAACGGCTCGGCAAAATCGGTATGGTTTGGGAACTTGAGGATAGTTGGAACACAAAGTTTCAGTCCGCAAAGCAATATTATTATGAAAACGGGAATCTCAATGTGCCTGCCGACTATGTAACGAATGACGGGATTACACTCGGCCGTTGGCTTCGCACGGTCAAAAACAATTATACACTCGGTGTTTTGCCCGAAGAAAAGAAAAAACAGCTTGAATCAATCGGAATGGAATGGGATTCGGTAAAAGACAGAACTTGGGCAATGTTTTTTGAACTTGCGAAAGAGTATTACCAAAAATACGGAAACCTCAATGTAAATATAAAATATGCAACCGAAGACGGTGTCAAATTAGGTATATGGATTTCTTCTCAACGGTATGCCTATAGCAAAAATAAACTGTCAGAAGAAAGAATACACCGACTTGAAAGCATAGGTATGTCGTGGCAACGCGATATAAGCCGATGGGAAGAGGGATATTTGCATGCCGCTGATTATTTTGAAGTTAACCAAACCTTAAATCCTACGGTCGGCTATACATCAGCTGACGGATTTCCTTTAGGTGTTTGGGTGTCCGCACAAAGGCGCAAATATCAATCGGGAAAGCTTTCCGATGAAAGAATAAATCGGCTTGAAAAATTAAAAATCGATTGGAATCCGATAGAGGCGCTGTGGCAAGAAGGATATGCGAACGCCATGGAATACCGTAAAATATACGGAAATCTGTATGCAAACAGCTCGTACATAACAGATGACGGTTATAAGCTCGGCGAATGGCTTGGTAGCCAAAGGCAGCAATGCCGCAATGGAAAATTGGATGCTGAAAGACAGGAGAGACTTGAAAATATCGGGGCATATTTTCAGTAATTTTAATTGAAAAGAGAATGTAAATGGAAGCTTTTAAAAATAAAGTGTGGCTTTCTTCACCGACAATGCACGGTGAAGAATTAAAGTATATGACCGAGGCATATGAGACTAACTGGATGTCTACGGTAGGAGCTAATATCAACGAGGTAGAAAGAATAACAGCCGAAAAAATAGGCTGTAAATATGCGGTAGCTTTGTCTGCCGGAACGGCGGCACTGCACCTTTGTATGAAGCTTGCGGGAATAAAACCCGGAGACAAGGTGTTCTGCACCGATATGACCTTTGACGCTACGGTAAATCCCATAGTTTATGAGGGCGGTGTGCCCGTATTTATAGATACAGAATACGACACATGGAATATGGACCCCGTGGCTTTGGAAAAAGCGTTCGAGCTATATCCCGAAGTAAAGGCCGTTGTGGTTGCAAACCTCTACGGCACACCGGGCAAAATGGACGAAATAGCCGAGATATGCAAAAAACACAATGCCGTAATGATAGAGGACGCGGCGGAGTCCTTCGGAGCTACATATAAGGGAAGAGAAACGGGTACATTCGGTACATACAACGCAATAAGCTTTAACGGCAACAAGATAATAACAGGCTCCTCGGGCGGTATGCTGCTTACAGACAGTAAGGAAGCAGCGGAAAAGGCAAGAAAATGGTCCACCCAGTCAAGAGAAAACGCCCCTTGGTATCAGCACGAGGAATTGGGCTACAACTACCGTATGAGCAATGTTATAGCAGGTGTTGTAAGGGGACAGCTGCCTTACCTTGAGGAGCATATAAGGCTTAAAAAGGAAATCTACCAAAGATATAAAGAGGGCTTAAAGGGCTTACCCGTTTCTATGAATCCATATGACGAGGAAAACAGCGAGCCTAATTTCTGGCTTTCCTGCCTGATAATTAATAAGGAAGCTATGTGCAAGCAGGTAAGGAGCGATAATGACGCTTGCTACATAACAGAACCGGGTAAATCCTGCCCGACCGAAATACTTGAAACATTAGCAAAATACAACGCTGAGGGCAGACCTATATGGAAGCCTATGCATATGCAGCCGATATACCGTATGAACGGCTTTGTAACAAGAGAGGGCAGCGGCAGAGCCAAAACCAACGCTTACATAGCAGGCGGCGGAATTGATGTGGGTATGGATATATTCGACAGAGGACTTTGCCTGCCGAGCGATATTAAGATGACTGCCGAGGAGCAGACAAAGGTAATTGAAATAATCAAGTCTTGCTTTTAAGGGGAATTGCAATGACAGTAACACAAATCAAACCGACCGAGGATGCGGAAATAACCGTATCCGACGGTATATACGCTAAGTACATAAAAAGAGCAATGGACTTTTTTCTTTCGTTTTGCGCCATTGTAGTGCTTTCACCAATACTGATTATTTTAACGGTCATCGGGGCGATAGCAATGAAAGGCAATCCGTTTTTTACGCAGTTAAGACCGGGTAAAAACGAAAGAATATTTCGACTTATTAAGTTTAGAACAATGAGCTGTCAAACCGATAAGGATGGGAATTTACTTCCTGACGATAAACGGCTTACAAAATACGGAAAATTCCTGCGTTCAACCTCACTTGACGAACTGCCCGAGCTTATAAACATCTTAAAGGGTGATATGGCGGTTATAGGACCTCGTCCGTTGTTGCCTGAGTATTTGCCTTATTATACCGAAACAGAGCGCCATAGGCATGATGTAAGACCCGGACTTTCGGGACTTGCGCAAATTCACGGCAGAAATTCCGTTACTTGGGAAAAAAAGTTTTCTTATGATTTAAAGTATGTTGAAAACTGCAGCTTTTTATTAGACGCCGAAACAATAATTCTTACGGTTCTGAAAGTAATAAAAAGAGAGGGAATATTGGTTGGCAATCAACATATAGTCGGGCGTCTTGATGCAGAACGGGCAAAAAAACCTGTCGAGGTGTCGAATTAAATGAATATTTCTATAAGAAAATTTACCGCAGATGATATTCCGAACAAGGTCGAATGGATAAACAATCCTCATAATAATAAATATTTGCATTATGACATTCCTCTTGAAATCAATAAAACAAAGGTATGGTTTGAAAATATCAAAGAATCTTCAAGCCGTTATGACGGAGTTATAGTTGCGGATAACAGACCTGTCGGTCTTATCGGGTTACTTTCAATAGACAATAAGGTTAAAAAGGCTGAATATTACATTTGCCTGAATCACGAGGATACAGGCAAAGGCATTGCCGGAACAGCGACCCATAAATTACTGAATTACGCTTTTGAAGAGTTA
>JAFOYI010000012.1 GCA_017391425.1 Clostridia bacterium
CCTTTTCGTTTTCCCTTTACCTGCCACAGGCAGCGGTCAAACTCATAGCTACCAAACTGAGCCACACCTCGAAATAATTTTTATACATTTTATCTGTTTTAACAAATATTGTTTTTAAAGGAGCGCTGCTACGCAGCTTACTCTTGCGGTACCCGAAATTTTTACACCTTGGAGCGGCTGAAAATTTCGACCGCTGCACCTTTTCGTTTTCCCTTTACCTGCCACAGGCAACGGTCAAACTCAAAGCTACCAAACTGAGCCACACCTCGAAATAATTATTGTACATTTTATTTGTCTTAACAAATACTGTTTTTAGGTGTATAAAACTTCCTTACACCATAACACAGCCTATTAATTATAATTACTTTTATGCCAAATGTCAATATTTTTATTAAAATTTTTTCCGAATACCGCTTAAACGATATATAAAAAATGCATAAACTGTTTACAATTATGCACTTGACAAAAATCGACACGATAAATACAATTAATAATGTTAAGAAATTCCTCCGCAGCCTAAGCTGTAGAGGAATTTTATGGAGCTGAAGATGGGACTCGAACCCACGACCTGCTGATTACGAATCAGCTGCTCTACCAACTGAGCCACTCCAGCACTCACCAGTTAATTATAGCAGTAACTCAACCCTAAGTCAAGCAAAAAATACAAATGGGAAGGAGCCTTAATAATGAGTGAAAGCATTAATAAACGCATAGCGCTTTATCGCAAGCTTGCTAATCTTACACAAACGGAAGCCGCCGAAAAATTGGGTATGAAGTGCAGCACTTACTCTCAAATGGAGCGTAAAGGTTCAATAAGTGCCGACAAGCTTATTGCTTTAGCGGATATTTTCGGTGTGACCCCCGAAACCTTATTGTATGATGCCCCTGCAAGAGGAATGTTGAATTTTACACCTAACGAATCAATAAATAAAGAAGTGGTTCGTCAGCCCGAACCTGTCCTTGCTGCCGATAATTCTTCGGTTTTTGTTGTCACTCACAAAGAGGAAAGTATTATAAAGATACTTCGCAACCTGCCCAGAGATGACTACGAAGAAATAGTTCGGTTAATAAATGAAAAATACCAAACCTCAAAGAAAAAGTAAGAATTCCGAATGTTAAGTAAAGCCTCTTAACATTCGGAATTTATTTTATATGCATAAAGCGTCTGCAGTCTAAAGTGCAGACGCTTTTGTTTTTAGTACACACATTATCAGCGCAATATAGTTTTCAATGCGCTGTGTCCAATGTGAGTACTAAAATAAGGAAATTACACTAATTCGATTATTGCCATTTCGGCTGCGTCACCGCGACGGGGACCGGTCTTAACTATACGGGTATAGCCGCCGTTTACATCTCTGTACTTCGGTGCAATCTCATTATAAAGCTTTGCAACAACATCTTCCTTAGTGATAAACGCCAATGCCTGACGCTTGCTGTTAAGGGTATTGTCCTTAGCGAGTGTAATATATTTTTCCGCCATAGCTCGTACTTCCTTAGCACGGGTAACAGTGGTCTCTATTCTGCCGTTTTCAAGCAGATAAGTTACCATTGCTCTGAGCATAGCGGTTCTGTGATCGCTGGTTCTTCCCAGTTTACGGGTACCTGGCATTTCTGTTCACTCCTTATTTGCGGCAGATAAAATCTGTCACGCTTTTGCTTTATTCGTCGTCCTTTTTAAGAGTGAAGCCGAATGAATTCAGCTTTGCTATAACCTCTTCAAGAGACTTACGGCCGAGGTTTCTTACCTTCATCATATCCTCTTCGGATTTGCCTATAAGATCCTCTACCGTATTGATTCCCGCACGCTTTAAGCAATTAAAGCTACGGACTGAAAGATCAAGTTCGTCGATAGTAAGATCGAGAACCTTCTCTTTTTCGTTGTCGGTCTTCTCTGCCATAATGCTTTCGCCTTCGCAAGCGCCCTCGGTAAGATCGAGGAAAAGCTCAAAATGCTCAATAAGAACCTTAGCAGACATTGAAACTGCCTCATTTGCTCTTATAGAACCGTCAGTCCAAACCTCAAGCGTAAGCTTACCCTTATCGGTAACATTACCTACACGGGTATTGTCCACTGTGAAGTTGGCTTTAAGCACCGGTGTGTAGATCGAATCAACGGGAATAACGCCGATTACATTCTGAGCCGGTCTGTTCTGATCGGCAGGCACATAACCTCTGCCCTTATCAAGAGTCATCTCCATATTGAGCTTAGCTCCTGCATCAAGAGTGGCTATATACATATCGGGGTTTAATATTTCAACCTCTGAATCGGCCTTGATTGAAGCGGCGGTAACCACACAGGGACCCTCAGCCTCAATGTAAATCTTTTTCGCCGTATCGGCATGGAGCTTCGCAATCAAACCCTTTATGTTAAGAATGATTTCGGTTACATCCTCTTTTACACCGGGAATGGTGGAAAACTCATGCACAACACCGTCGATTTTAACCGAAGTAACCGCAACACCCGGAAGTATTGAAAGGAGCACCCTTCTCATGCTGTTGCCGAGAGTAGTGGCATAACCTCTTTCAAGAGGTTCCATAACAAATTTTCCGTATTTGCCGTCGCTTGTCAGTTCGACAGTATCTATTCTGGGCTTTTCAATTTCTATCATTTAAAAGCTCCGTTTCTCCGTACCGATATTATTGAACACACAACACCCGGTACGGCAGGTGTGTTGTAAGCCGGACTATTACTTAGAATAGTACTCAACTATAAGCTGCTCGTCAACAGGAGCTTCAATCTGTTCTCTTGTCGGGAGAGCGATGACCTTAGCTGTAAGCTTGTCACGGTCTACATCGATCCACTCCGGAACCGGTCTTGCACCGTTAGCTTCAACTACGGCTTTAATCTTTTCGCTTGAGCGGCTCTTCTCGCATATAGATACAACATCGCCGGCCTTTAACAGGTAAGAAGCGATATCAACACGGCTTCCGTTAACCTCGAAATGGCCGTGACCTACAAGCTGACGGGCTTCTGCCCTTGAAGAAGCAAAGCCTACTCTGTAAACAACATTATCAAGGCGGCTTTCAAGTATTCTTAAAAGGTTATCGCCGGTAATGCCCTGCTTTCTCTCAGCAATTTCAAAATAATGATGGAACTGATTTTCCTGGACACCGTAGAAACGTCTTGCGGTCTGCTTAGCACGAAGCTGCATACCGTATTCGGACGATTTCTTTCTGCCCTGTCCGTGCTGACCGGGAGCATAGCCCCTAAGTCCTACCGAGCATTTCTCGGAATAGCAGCGCTCGCCTTTAAGGAACAATTTCTGACCCTCACGGCGGCAAAGTCTGCAAACTGCACCGGTATATCTTGCCATCTGTTACACCTCCAAAAATTTTACTGCAATTTTCATTGCAAACAATAAATTTTGATTATACGCGTCTTCTCTTGGGAGGACGGCAGCCGTTGTGCGGAATCGGGGTAACATCTTTAATCATGCTTACCTCAAGACCTGCAGTCTGCAGTGCACGGATAGCCGCTTCTCGTCCTGCTCCCGGACCCTTAACATATACTTCAACAGTCTTAAGACCGTGTTCCATTGCAGCTTTTGCAGCTGTTTCTGCTGCGCTTTGAGCCGCAAACGGAGTTGACTTTCTTGAACCTCTGAAACCTAACTCACCGGCAGAAGCCCACGAAAGAGCGTTGCCCTGTGTATCGGTGATGGTTACGATAGTATTGTTGAAGGTAGACTGGATATGAGCTGAACCACGCTCGATATTCTTTTTCTCACGGCGACGGCGTGTAGCGGTCGTCTTGCCCTTTGCAGTAGCCATATTATCTTCCTCCTACTTATTTCTTCTTGTTAGCTATGGTCTTCTTCGGACCCTTGCGTGTGCGTGCGTTAGTCTTAGAGCGCTGTCCTCTTACGGGAAGACCCTTTCTGTGACGCAAGCCGCGATAGCTTCCGATTTCGATAAGTCTTTTAATATCAAATGCGATAGTACGGCGACGATCACCCTCAACCTGAAGGTTATGGTCGATATATTCACGCAGTTTTGAAATATCGTCCTCAGTTAAGTCCTTAACTCTGGTATCGGGATTGATACCTGTTTCAGCAAGGATTT
This sequence comes from Clostridia bacterium, assembly GCA_017391425.1. GTDB lineage: Bacteria > Bacillota > Clostridia > Oscillospirales > Acutalibacteraceae > UBA737. The sequence continues at coordinate 4,063 of JAFOYI010000012.1, forward strand.
TTTTCGATGTTGTGAGACCGATTCCGAAGATGTAGGTAAGTCCTATTTCGACTCGCTTCTCGTTCGGAAGATCAACACCAGCAATTCGTGCCATTTATCAAAGCACCTCCATTTTTTATTCTTGCGCAATTAACCCTGACGCTGTTTGTGCTTAGGATTTTCGCAGATAACCATTACCTTGCCCTTGCGCTTGATAATTTTGCATTTTTCGCAAATCTTTTTAACAGAAGGTCTGACTTTCATTTGGATTATACCTCCTTAAAATTATCGACTGTTATTTTGAACGCCAGGTTATACGACCCTTTGAAAGGTCATACGGAGACATCTCAACAGTCACCTTGTCACCCGGCAGTATGCGTATAAAATTCATACGCAGCTTACCTGAAATGTGAGCAAGAATCACATGTCCCCCCTGAATTTCAACCTTGAACATTGCGTTTGGCATTGCTTCAACAACTACGCCTTCAAGCTCTATCATATCTTCTTTGGACATTACGGTTCCTCCTTCTCGGCTTTATCTCTCAGTACGGCTAAGCACCGCCTGAGTGCTTTATCGGTTTTATAACTGTTTTCATCAAGACTCTTATTCGTAAAGCTTATATGCTTTATGTTTTTTTTCTTCGGTCTTGAAAGCGGACGCTCTTTACCGTCGCACAGGTAAACAAAATTATTTTCACTTGCCGTTACGAGCATAAAGCGGCCTTTATCACGCCCTGCTTTCGAACAAACTATCCGTCCTACCATAAACTTCCTCAAACCAAAGTCATGATTTTAGGTCCGTCTGCGGTAATGGCAACAGTATGCTCAAAATGAGCTGAAAGAGAACCGTCCTTTGTCAAAACAGTCCACCCATCCGGCTGTACTTTTACATCGTACCCTCCGGCGTTTACCATTGGTTCGATTGCAATAGTCATTCCGGGAATAAGTCTTATTCCCCTGCCGGGTGTGCCGAAATTCGGAACCTCCGGAGCTTCATGCAGGTGAGTACCCACGCCGTGTCCGACAAACTGACGGACAACCGAATACCCTCTTGCCTCAACATATCGCTGCACTGCGTAACCGATATCACCGATTCTGCTGCCTGCACACGCCGCTTTTATGCCCTCGTAAAGGCTTTCCTTCGTCGTATCTATCAGCCGCTTTGCTTCTGCGGAAATATCTCCGCAGGCAAAAGTGGCAGCATTGTCGCCGTGATACCCGTCGAACTTAGCGCCGAGGTCGATACTTACTATATCGCCGGCACGGAGCTTACGCTTGTGAGACGGTATGCCGTGAATAACTTCGTTGTTTATTGAAATACAGGCTGTAGCGGGATAACCCTCATAGTTTTTAAAGTTCGGCTCGCCGCCCCGGCGACGGATATATTCCTCCGCCAAACGGTCTATTTCAGCCGTTGTGACTCCGGGTTCAACCGCTTTGCCTGCTGTTTCTAATGCTCCGGCCGATATACTGCAAGCTTCTTTCATTATTTTAAGCTCACGGCCGGTTTTAAGCACGATCATATATTTTTCTCCAACGCTTCGAGTACAAGACGGGTGGTATCCTTAACCTCATCCTGTCCCTCGACAGTTATCAGCTTACCGCAGTTCTTGTAATAATCCTTTAGCGGCTCGGTCTGCTCGTGATAAACATTAAGTCTGTTTTTCACGGTTTCCGGCTCGTCGTCCTTACGGATAACAAGCTTGCCGTCGCAAGCGTTGCATACGCCGTCCACCGCCGGTTTCTTATACTCGGTGTGGTAGCTGGCACCGCATTTTTCACAAACACGCCTGCCCGACATACGCTTTACAATCTCGCTGTCGGCAACCTCAATAGAAAGGGCGGCGTCAATTCCGAATCCCATATTATCAAGTGCCTCAGCCTGCGGTATTGTGCGGGGAAAACCGTCCAAAATGTAACCGTCTTTGCAGTCACTTTCAGACAGGCGTTCCTTAATGATTCCGATTACGACATCATCGGGAACAAGCTCGCCCGCATCTATATATGATTTTGCCTTAAGTCCCATTTCCGTACCGTTTTTAAGTGCAGCACGAATAATGTTGCCGGTGGAAATGGTAGGAATATTGTATTTTTCGGAGATTATCTCCGCCTGTGTGCCCTTTCCGGCACCAGGTGCTCCCAAAAGAATGAGCTTCATATTAATACTCCTTTATTAATCCAGGAATCCCTTATAATGACGCATCATCATCTGGGACTCAAGATTGCGTACTGTATCAAGTGCAACACCGACCATAATGAGTATCGAAGTTCCGCCCAAAGAAATGTTTATCTTTCCGACAGAACCGATAAGTATCGGAAGTATTGCGATAACGCTCAAGAAAAGCGCACCCATAAGGGTTATTCTTGACAGTATCTTGGAAATAAAGTCGGAAGTGGGTTTTCCGGGACGAATACCCGGTATAGCACCGCCGTTTTTGCGTAAATTGTTAGCCATTTCAATCGGATTGAACTGAATGGTTGCATAGAAATACGCAAAACCTATTATCAGTAAGAAATAAATTACTGCGTAAAATACGCCCTGTACGCTGAAAAGCTTTAACACCTTATAGAACCAACTGTTCTCGTTGCTCCAGAAGGAAAGTATCATTGTGGGGAGCATAAGAATACTTGATGCAAAGATTATCGGCATAACACCCGACATATTTACCTTAATCGGAATATGTGTGTTCTGACCGCCGTACATCTTGTTACCCACAACACGCTTTGCGTACTGAACGGGGATTCGGCGCTCTGCCTCTGTCATCCATACGATAAATACGATGACGGCGAGGAAGAGAAGTACTATTCCCACAACAGCTACCTGCTGATCAAGCTTCCAGTAAGCGATAAGTGCGTTAAGAGCCTGCGGGCCACGGGAGATAATACCTGCGAAAAGCAGTATTGAAATACCGTTGCCGATACCCTTAACATCTATCTGCTCGCCGAGCCACATTACAAGCGCCGAGCCTGCGGTAAACGCAAGTATTATAACAAATGCGGCGAAGATCGTCCATTTGCCGGTGACGCTTAAATAGTTGCTGTTTTTAAGGTAGAAGAAGTAAGCGGTACCCTGAATGAGCGCCAAGCCCATTGTAACATAACGGGTAATTTGAGCTAATTTCTTCTGACCCTCCTCGCCCTCTTTAGAAAGTCTTTCAAGTGCGGGGATTGCAACGCAGAGAAGCTGTACTATGATGGAGGAGTTGATGTACGGGGTAACCGACATTGCGAAGATTGCGCCGTATTCAAGACCGCCTCCGGTTAAAATTGAAAGATAGCTGAAAAATTCATTTGTCTGTCCCGACTCGGTAGCGGATTTAAGTGCCGCAACATCGATGTAAGGCACCGGAATAACCGAACCGATACGGAATATTAAAATGATGAAAACGGTAAAAAGAATCTTATTACGAATTTCTTTTACTTTCCAGGCGTTTCTTAATGTTTCTAACATCAGATCACCTCAGCCTTTCCGCCGACTGAATTAATCTTTTCAGCAGCAGATGCAGAGAAAGCGTTGAGCTTAACGGTGAGCTTCTTTGTAAGCTTTCCGTTGCCTAAAACCTTAACGGGAAGGTTTGCTTTCTTTATTATTCCTTTTTCTGCCAAAGCAACAGCGTCTACCGTAGCGCCGTCCTCGAACACTTCAAGAGCGGAAAGGTTTATCGCTAACCATTTCTCGGCAAAAATATTATTGAAGCCACGCTTCGGGAGTCTTCTCTGAAGCGGCATCTGACCGCCTTCGAATCCCGGTCTCATACCGTGACCGGCACGAGCCTTCTGACCCTTGTGTCCCTTGCCGGCAGTCTTGCCGTTGCCGGAACCGTGACCTCTGCCTATACGCTTCGCCTCTTTAGTAGAGCCGAAAGCCGGAGATAATTCATGCATTTTCATTGTTCGCACCTCCTTGCTTAATTCGCGCGGTTAAACCACATTTCGCAGCAAATCTGCGAGGATCAAATTATTTTGCTTCAGATACCTCAACAAGATGAGCTATCTTATTAATTTTACCCTTGGTCTGGGCATTGTCCGGCTGGATTCTCTCATCGCCGACCTTGAAAAGACCGAGAGCGTTTGCAGTAGCTATTTGATCCTTTTTGGAACCGATAGTGCTTTTTACCAGCTTAACTTTAAGGCCGGCAGCCTTTTTTGTTGCCATAATGCTGCTCCTCCTTAACCTATGATTTCCTTGACAGACTTTCCGCGTACAGCTGCAACCTCTTCAGCGCTGCGAAGCGATGCGAGACCTGCTACTGTGGCACGAACAACATTGCAAGGATTATTAGAGCGTAACGCTTTGGTACGGATATCGGAAATTCCGACAGTCTCAACCACTGCACGCACAGCTCCGCCGGCAATAACGCCGGTACCGGGAGCAGCCGGCTTTAAGAGAACACGACCTGCGCCGAATTCGCCGATTACTTCGTGCGGTATTGTAGTACCTTTAAGCGATACCTTTATAAGATTCTTTTTAGCGTCTTCAATTCCTTTGCGGATAGCATCCGGAACTTCGCCCGCCTTGCCGAGCCCGTAGCCTACGATACCGTTGCCGTCTCCTACAACAACAAGAGCTGCGAACTTCATGATGCGTCCGCCCTTAACTGTTTTGGAAACACGGTTTATAGCAACTACACGCTCTTTTAAATCTAATGTTGATGCGTCAATATTTGTAGCCAAAAGTATTCCTCCTTATCAGAACTTAAGGCCGCCCTCACGGGCACCTTCGGCAAGCTCCTTGACACGGCCGTGATAAATGTATCCGCCGCGGTCAAAAACAACCTCGGTGATGCCCTTTTCTGCGGCACGTTCAGCAATTAACTTTCCAACCTTGTGTGCTCCCTCTTTGTTGCCGCCGGAAATTCCGAAATCCTTCTCATTTGAAGAAGCGGCTACGAGAGTAACACCGTTTACATCATCGATAAGCTGGGCGTAGATGTTGCTGTTGGAGCGGAATACATCAAGGCGGGGACAAGCTGCCGTACCGCTGATTTTAGAACGGACACGGGCATGACGCTTAAGTCTTGCCTGATTGGTGTTCGGTTTTGTAACCATCGTTTATACACTCCTTTATTATTTCTTCGCACCCTTGCCGACTTTACCTTCTTTGCGGCGGATGTGTTCGTCAGCATACTTGATGCCCTTGCCCATATAAGGCTCCGGCGGACGCTTTTCACGAACTTCCGCAGCAAACTGACCGACCTGCTGCTTATCTGCACCGCTGATAACGATTGAGTTAGCAGACGGTACATCGATTGTGATTCCCGGAATTTCGGGAACGATTACCTGATGTGAATAGCCTAAATTCAATACAAGATTCTTGCCCTGCTTCTGAGCACGGTAACCTACGCCGTTTACTTCAAGTGTCTTTGAGTAACCGTTCGTAACACCCTCCACCATATTGTTTATAAGTGTACGGGTAAGTCCGTGAAGCGCACGGTGATTCTTGTCATCGGTCGGACGGGTAACAATGACCTCATTGCCCTCAAGCGCAATGTTTATTTCGCTGTTGAAGGTGTTTTCAAGAGTTCCCTTGGGTCCCTTTACGGTCACCTTGCTGCCGTCAACCTTAACATCTACACCGGCAGGAATCGTTATAGGTTTCTTTCCTATTCTTGACATTCCTTAAGCACCTCCTTACCAGACGAAAGCGAGAACTTCGCCGCCGACATTGGCTTTGCGAGCCTGCTTGTCTGTCATTATTCCCTTAGAGGTGGAAAGGATGGCAATGCCGAGGCCTTTCATAACCTTAGGCATTTCCTCTACGTTTGTATAAATACGCAGACCCGGCTTTGAAACTCTTCTTATGCCGTTTATAACCTGCGCTTTATTCTGGCCGTACTTCAAAGTAATATGAATTACGCCCTGCTTTCCGTCTTCTTCGACCTGAAAGCCTGTTATATATCCCTTGTCAAGTAAAATCTGCGCAATGGCTTTTTTTACATTTGACGCCGGAACATCTACAGAATCATGCTTTGCAGCGGATGCGTTACGAATTCTCGTAAGCATATCCGCAATAGTATCGCTGATTTGCATGCCGTCAACCTCCTTTAGCTTTTTGCCTTACCAACTTGCCTTCTTAACTCCCGGAATCTCGCCCTTATAAGCAAGCTCTCTGAAGCATATACGGCAAATGCCGTACTTGCGAAGATAAGCATGGGGGCGGCCGCAGATTTTACATCTGTTGTACTCTCTCGTTGAAAACTTAGCGGGTCTTGCCTGCTTAACTTTCATTGCAGTCTTAGCCATAATTCTTCTCCTTATCTCGCAAACGGAGCGCCCAAAAGTGTAAGTAACTCACGGGCCTCTTCATCTGTGTTAGCAGTAGTGACAAAGATTATGTCCATACCACGGACCTTATCGATTTTGTCATACTCGATTTCAGGGAAGATAAGCTGTTCTTTTACGCCCATGGCATAGTTGCCACGACCGTCAAAAGAGTTCGGGTTAATTCCCCTGAAGTCTCTTACTCTCGGGAGAGCAGCATTGAACAGTCTCTCGACAAATTCATACATACGCTCGCCGCGGAGTGTAACCTTTGCACCGATCGGCATACCCTCACGAAGCTTGAAGTTCGCAACCGACTTCTTAGCACGGCAGGGAACTGCCTTTTGACCGGTTATAAGGCTTAAATCACGCAGAATAGCGTCGATGACCTTGGAATTTTCCTTGGCCTCGCCGGCGCCTACATTGATAACGATCTTTTCGAGCTTCGGAATCTGCATGACGCTCTTGTAGCTGAATTTTGTCATCAGTGCGGGTGCGATCGAATTTTTATATTCGTTCGACAGTGTTGACATGTCATGTCCTCCTTATCTCTTAAAAAGTCTCGCCGCATTTTTTGCATATGCGGTCTTTTTTGCCGTCTTCATAGATTTTTGTACCTACTCTTGTCGGCTTATTGCATTTCGGGCAAACAACCTGTACCTTGCAAGCGTAAACGGCACCGTTGGTCTCGATAATACCGGACGGGTCGCCAGCCTTTTTCGGCTTAGCATGCTTCTTTACAACGTTTATGCCTTCAACTATAACCTTACCCTCTTTGGGGCTGACCTCAAGTACCTTGCCGGTCTTCTTGCGGTCCTTTTTGTCTCCTGTAAGGAGGACTACGGTATCACCTGTTTTAACGCGAAGCTTACTCATTATTTTCTACCTCCCATTAAAGCACTTCCGGAGCGAGCGACAGGATCTTTGTATAATCCTTATCACGGAGCTCACGGGCTACCGGCCCGAAAATACGGGTTCCTCTCGGGTTCTTATCATCACGGATAAGAACAGCCGCATTTTCGTCGAATCTGATGTATGTGCCGTCATCGCGGCGAAGACCTCTTGCGGAACGAACCACAACAGCCTTAACTACATCGCCCTTCTTTACGGTACCGCCCGGAGCGGCCTTTTTAACAGAAGCAACGATGACATCGCCGATGTTGGCATACCTCCTTCTGGAGCCTCCAAGAACTCGGATGCACATGATTTCCTTAGCACCCGTATTGTCGGCAACCTTGAGGTAACTCTGTTGTTGTATCACAGTGTTTTCCTCCTTGTAGACTACTTAGCCTTTTCGATTATTTCAACCACACGCCAGCATTTTTCCTTGGAGAGTGGTCTGGTTTCCATAATAAGAACTCTGTCGCCAACGCCACAGGAATTATTCTCATCATGAGCTTTAAGTCTTATTGTGTTCTTGATAATCTTCTTGTAGAGCGGATGCTTTACATTATCCTCGATAGCAACTACAACGGTTTTATCCATCTTATCGCTTACGACCTTGCCCACTCTTGTTTTACGAAGGTTTCTTTCGCTCATTTAGCTTTTCCTCCCAACTTTAAGCGTTTGCGCTGTCGTTCTTGATTTCGTTTTCCCGGATTATTGTTTTAACACGGGCGATATCTTTCTTAACGGCAGCTATACGCATGGGGTTATCGAGCTGATTAATGGCGAGTTGGAAACGCAGATTAAATAATTCTTCTTTAAGCTTTGTCAACTGCTCATTAAGCTCGGGCAAAGTGTTTTGTCTGATTTCCTTTGCATTCATTACTGCTCACCACCCATTTCCTGCTTTGTTATAAACTTGCACTTAATAGGAAGCTTGTTTGCGGCAAGACGCATAGCCTCACGCGCCAACTCCTCGCTAACTCCGCCGATTTCAAACATTACACGGCCGGGTTTAACAACTGCTACCCAGTATTCCACGGCGCCTTTACCTGAACCCATTCGAACCTCGGCAGGCTTCTTGGTGATCGGCTTATCCGGGAAAATTTTAATCCAAACCTGACCGCCACGCTTAATGTAACGGGTCATGGCAATACGCGCAGCCTCTATCTGATTAGAGGTAATCCACGCCGGTTCTAAGGCCTGAAGACCGAAATCGCCGTGAGTTACGGTGATGCCTCTTGTAGCGGCACCGGTCATTCTGCCACGCTGAACTCTGCGGTATTTAACTCTTTTAGGCATTAACATCAGCGGGCGCCTCCTTCCTTTTTAACCTTACGGTTATCAGCAAGAACCTCGCCTTTGTATATCCAAACCTTTACACCGATACGACCGTATGTGGTGTTTGCCTCGGCAAAACCGTAGTCGATGTCGGCACGAAGAGTCTGAAGCGGAATGGTTCCTTCATGATACTGCTCGCTTCTTGCTATTTCAGCACCGCCCAAACGGCCTGAAACCTGAGTCTTTATACCCTTAACGCCGAGACGCATTGCTCTGCCTATTGAGAGCTTCATAGCACGGCGGAAGGAAATACGCTTTTCAAGCTGAGCCGCAATATTCTCGGCTACGAGCTGTGCGTTAGTATCCGGATTCTTTATCTCAACAATGTTGATGATTACCGGTTTGCCAAGCATCTGCTGGCAGGTCGCGCGGAGCTTCTCTATTTCGCTGCCGTTGCGTCCGATTACCATACCGGGCTTTGCACAGTGAATGTGAAGTCTTACACGCTTGTCGTCACGTTCGATTTCGATTTTAGCAATACCTGCTGTGAAGAGGGTCTTCTTGAGGTATTTACGGAGGTTGTAGTCCTCAACCAATGTATCGCCGAAAACGCTGTCATTGGCAAACCAACGTGAGTCCCAGTTTTTAATTACGCCTACACGGAAACCGTGGGGATTAACCTTCTGGCCCATAACTTAACCTCCTTCTTAAATCTCGCGTTCCTTAAGAACGATTGTAACATGGCTTGTTCTCTTTAATATTCTGTGAGCTCTGCCGTGATCCTTAGGTCTGATTCTCTTAAGAGTCGGTCCCGGACAAACAAAGCACTCTGCAACATAAAGTCTTGAAACATCCATATTATGATTATTTTCTGCATTAGCCATAGCTGACGCTAAAAGCTTCTCCAAATACTCGCAAGCGGACTTAGGAGTAAATTTGAGTATAGCCATAGCTTTGTCAGCATCCTGATTGCGGATTAAATCCAAAACAATCTTCACCTTACGGGGTGAAATACGGGCGTATTTAAGTGTAGCCCTTGCTTCCATAGTTAAACTCTCCTTTCAGCCGCTTACTTACCGGTGGTCTTTGAACCTGCGTGACCCTTGAATGTTCTTGTGGGTGCAAATTCACCGAGCTTGTGACCAACCATATCCTCAGTTACATAGACCGGAACATGCTTGCGACCGTCATGTACTGCGAAGGTATGTCCGACGAAATCGGGGAATATGGTTGACGAACGGCTCCAAGTTTTGAGAACTCTCTTCTCACCGGCTTCGTTCATTTCTTTGACTCTCTTGAGCAACACAGGTTGCACATAAGGGCCTTTTTTAATGCTTCTTCCCATGATTAATCTCCTTTCGTCGAATTACTTACGGCGCTTTACGATATACTTATCGGTGCGCTTATTCTTCTGACGGGTCTTATAACCGAGTGCCGGTTTACCCCACGGGGTAACAGGTCCCGGACGACCTACCGGTGACTTACCTTCACCGCCGCCGTGCGGGTGATCGCACGGGTTCATTACAGAACCACGGACAGCAGGTCTCCAGCCCATATGACGCTTACGGCCGGCTTTACCGTAGTTTACATTGGCATGCTCCGGATTTGAAACAACACCGACTGTAGCCATGCAGTTTGCCGGAACGTTACGGAGCTCTCCGGACGGAAGTCTTAAGAGTGCCATACCGTTCTCTTTAGCCATAAGCTGAGCTGTGTTGCCGGCAGAACGGGCAAGCTGTGCGCCCTTGCCGGGGTAAAGCTCGATATTGTGAAGGAATGTACCTACCGGTATATTGATAAGCGGAAGTGCGTTGCCGGGTTTGATATCGGCTTCGGGACCGCTTACGATTACATCCCCTACTTTAAGATCCTGAGGAGCGATTATATAACGCTTCTCGCCGTCCTCGTACTGAACGAGGGCGATAAATGCAGAACGGTTAGGATCGTACTCAAGAGTCTGAACGGTAGCGTTTACGCCGAAACGCTCTCTCTTAAAGTCGATAACTCTGTACTTTCTGCGGTTTCCGCCGCCTCTGTGGCGAACGGTAATTCTGCCGTAGCTGTTGCGTCCGGCATTTTTCTTGATAGGCTCAAGCAGGCTTCTCTCGGGGGCTACCTTTGAAAGACCGGAATAATCCATAGTGGTCATATTGCGGCGGCCCGGAGTAGTCGGCTTGTAAAATTTAATTGCCATTTGTTTCACTCTCCTATTTTGGCTTAGCGAAGTCTTTTTCGACTTCATACATCACCGGAAATATCGCTGTGCTCTTCGGTCGGGGTGCCGTTTGCAAAATTGAAATTTTGACTGCATTCTGTCCCGCCGATACCACCCCGTGTTGTTGAAAACGCTTTACGGCGTTTTCGCTTACAAGGTGTTTTTTCGCCGCATGTGTCGCCGAAAAAACCGTGGTTCAGCACAAGATTTCCAATCTGTTCGGTTATCAGATAAGTCCGTCGAAGAACTCTATCGGCTTTGAATCAGCCTTTAAAGTAACTACAGCCTTTTTCCAGGAAGATGTGCGGCCCGCATAACGGCCCATGCGTCTTTCCTGTCCGCGAACATTTAAGGTGTTTACCTTAGCAACGGTAACCTTAAAAAGCTTTTCAACGGCTTCTGCTATTTCAATTTTGTTAGCGTCCTTTGCTACCTTAAAGGTGTATTTCTTATCGGCAATGCCCGACATACTCTTTTCGGTGATTACCGGAGCTAAAATGATATCCTGTGCGGCCTTCATTATGCGTACACCTCCTCAAGCTTTGCTACGGCGTTCTTAACGATTACCAATGAATCTGCATTGATAACATCGTAGGTGTTTACCGTGCCTACCTGTGCGGATTTAGCGCCCGCAATGTTGTTTATGCTCTTTACTGCAAAAGCATTGTTGTCCTCAAGAACTATAAGGGTTTTCTTTCCGGCACCGATAGCCTTTAAGCAATCGGCAACGGTCTTTGTCTTATAGCCGTCGAGCTTTAACTCGTCGAGAACAATAAGTCCGCCGTTTAATGCCTTATCGGACAGAGCAGACTTGAGAGCCAATCTCTTGACCTTTTTATTAAGAGAGTAAGAATAATCTCTCGGCTTCGGAGCATGAACGATTCCGCCGTGTCTCCACTGAGGAGCTCTGGTTGAACCCTGTCTTGCGTGACCGGTTCCCTTCTGTCTCCACGGCTTTCTTCCGCCGCCCGAAACCTCGGTACGGGTCAGAGTGGATTGTGTGCCCTGACGGTTATTTGCAAGGTAGTTTACAACTGCCATATGCATTACAACTGCGTTGGGTTCTATTCCGAAAACGGCATCGCTTAAAGCTATCTCTCCGACGCTTTTGCCTGCCATATCGACTACTGCTATATTAGGCATAACTTAAACACTCCTTCCCTTAAGCTTTAACGCTGTCGAAAAGAACCACTATTCCGCCCTTCGGACCCGGAACGGCGCCCTTAACTGCGATGATGTTCTTTTCTGCGTCTACCTTAACGACACTCAGGTTCTGAACGGTTACACGCTCATTACCGAGATGTCCGGCCATTTTCTTGCCCTTGAAAACTCTTGACGGAGTGGAGCAGGCGCCGAGCGAACCGCCGTGACGGTGAACAGGACCTGTACCGTGTGACTCCTTGAGTCTTCCGAAATTCCAGCGCTTGATGGTGCCGGCATAGCCTTTACCCTTCGAAGTGCCTCTTACATCTACGGCTTCGCCCTCTGCGAATATATCTGCCTTAATGATGTCGCCTACATTCATAGCGCTGATGTCATCAAAGCGGAACTCACGGAGAACCTTTTTCGGAGCAACATCACCCTTAGCGAAGTGACCCTTCTGGGGTTTTGTCACTTTAGAAGCCTTCAGCTCGCCGTAGCCTATCTGAACTGCTTCATATCCGTCGTTTTCAGCGGTCTTTTTCTGCGAAATAACGCAGGGGCCTGCTTCAATTACAGTGACCGGAACGACATTTCCGTTTGCGTCAAAAAGCTGAGTCATACCGAGCTTTTTGCCGACGATACCCTTTTTCATTTTGTTTTCCTCCTTTGGTTATTGGTTGGCGTCTGCCAACTTGACCTGCGGTGTCACGATTAAAGCTTTATTTCAATCTCAACACCGGCGGGAAGCTCAAGACCTGTCAGAGCTTCAACTGTTTTGTTGGAAGGTCTGATAACATCTATAAGCCTTTTGTGCGTTCTCGTTTCAAACTGCTCACGGCTGTCTTTATATTTATGAACAGCACGGAGAATGGTAACAACTTCCTTTTCGGTCGGGAGCGGTACGGGTCCCGATACCCTTGCGCCTGTACGTTTAGCGGTTTCCACTATCTTTTCAGCGGACTGGTCTACAAGTGCGTGGTCGTAACCTTTGATACGAATACGGATTTTTTCTTTCACTGCCATGTGAAATTCGCCTCCTTAATAGTTGGCGGGCAAAACTTACAACGCACCGTGTTTTTCTTTTCGGCGCATTATAAAACCGGCATTGCTGGGGTTACAGACAATTCCGGACAGCAGATCGCTCTGCCGCTGTATGCAAAAGCCGCAAGATCTCTTACATACTTCCATTACTTTCGCCCGGTTTAAAATCGGACATACTCCGCGGAAATTTCCCGACTCGAGGTCGGCCACCTCCCGCATCATCGCATGTTTTACGCTTCGGTGCAGACAGAAAAACGCCTATCAGCACAGCGTACCGTAGTATAATAGCATATAAATCCTTAAAAATCAAGCTTTTTTTCGCAAAAATACGCATTTTTTAAAGTTTTTTTTTGCCCGTCCGCATATTGTGCCGTAAGGCTCGGATTATATACATATATAGTATATAAAAACGGGGCGCCGAAAAAATCAGCGACCCGTAATTACTAATTTTTAAATTTTTCCGCTATTGTTTTTGCGGCGTTTTCAAGATAATCGCAGTTAAAGCGTTCAAACTCTCCGTTATCTACAAGCTGTGCCAGAGAGGTCTCTATCGGCATACGGGCAAGAAGCGGAATATTAAGCTCCTCCGCTGCCGTGCTGCTGCCCGAGCCGAAAAGCTCAATCTTCTTTCCGCAGTCCGGACATACGGCATAGCTCATATTCTCTATCATGCCTATTACCGGCACCTCCATCATCTTAGCCATATTGTATGCTTTGCGTACAATAAGCGAAACAAGATCCTGCGGAGAGGTAACTATAACAACGCCGTCAAGCGGAATACTTTGGAATACGGTGAGCGGAACATCGCCGGTTCCGGGCGGGCAGTCTATAAGCAGGTAATCAAGCTCTCCCCAAACAACATCATGCCAGAACTGCTTAACAACGCCTGCTATTACGGGTCCTCTCCATAAAACCGGCATATCCTTTTCTTCAAGCAAAAGATTTACAGACATAATTTTTATTCCGGTTTTTGTTTCGGCAGGGATTATACCCACTTCGTTTTGATACACCTTTGTTCCCACGCCGAAGGTCTTTGGTATTGACGGACCGGTAACATCCGCATCAAGTATACCTACCTTATAACCCATACGGTTAAGGAGAACGGCGAGCATGGAGGTTGTCATAGACTTGCCTACGCCGCCTTTGCCGCTTACTACTCCTATTACATGTTTGATCGTGTTGTATTCGCCCGTAGGTTCTATAAGGCTCTGCGGTTCTCTTGAAGCACAGCTTTCTCCGCAGGAAGCGCAGTTACCTGAACAACCCGAGCTTTTTTCTTCTGCCATTTTAATTACCTCTTTTTAAATTAATCTTTTATTGCGTCGAGTATAAGCTCCACGCATTTATCTATTCCTATTCTGCCCGAATCAAGGCACATATCGTAATTTTTCGCGTCGCCCCATTCGCGGTCGGTATAGTGCTTATAATATATTTTTCTTTTTTTGTCCTTATCCGCAAGGCGCTGTTCGGGCTTTTTCTCGCTTTCGCCGTAAAGCCTTACGATTCTTTCCGCTCTCTCCTTCATTCCGGCGTGAATAAAGACATTAAAAACATCGTCACGGTCTCTTAAAATATAATCCGCTCCCCTGCCGACTATAACGCAGGGCTTTTCGGCAATTTTAAGAATTACCTGCCTTTGAGCGCAGAAAATAAAATCGGATATGGAAAGTCCGTTTGGAGTGCATGCCACACCCTGTGACACCGCAAAAGAAAATATGCTTTTCGAGGGTGAAAACTCGCCGTTTTCCTCTATAAACTTAGCGTCGAAACCGGTTTCGTCCGCAACCTGTTCAACAAGCTCCTTATCATAGAAGGGTATTCCGAGCTTTTCCGCCACAAGTCTTCCTACGGTTCTGCCGCCGCTTCCGAACTGACGGCTTATTGTTATAATGTTTTTTTTCATAAAGTTGCCTCCTTATTTCATATTGTCGTGAAGATATATAGTTCTTGAATTGCGGTGCATATAGACATTAAGCACAAGACCGATGCCTAAATAGAGACACAGAAGCGATGTTCCGCCGGCACTGAAAAACGGAAGTGTTATTCCGACCACCGGCAAAAGCGAGAGACACATTCCTATATTGATTACAATTTGCGTAAACAGCATTGCAAAAACTCCGACGCAGATAAATTTTCCGCTGTCCTTAGTGGAAAGCTTTGCAATTCTTAAACAGCGAAGGCAAATTCCTCCGAGCAGTAAAACAACCGCAATACAGCCTAAAAATCCGAATTCCTCGCCTATGCTTACGAAAATAAAATCGTTAAAGCCGTACGGCACTATTCCGTTTTGAGTAAAATCGCCGTTTAAAAAGCCCTGACCGAAAAATCCGCCGTTGGCAAGCGCCGTTCTTCCACGCCACTGCTGATAGGTCGGCCACTGTTCGCTTGGGTCATGGCTTGCGGCGGCATTCGGATTTATAATCGCCTCTATTACGCCCTGCATACTTTTTACCCTGTCACGCTGGTCGTCATTCATAATAAAGAAGTAAACAAGCGGAGCGGCCACTGCCGCAATCGGTACAAGAGCCAGAAAATACTTCCACGAGACTCCTGCCGCCCACATCATAAACAGCACCATTACCGCAAATACAACCGCCGTGCCGTCGTCGCCCTGTAAATGTATAAGCAAGACGGGAAATGCACCGTGTGCACATAGGGGAATTAAATATTTCGGTTTATTTATATTCGGCTTTATTTTACTTAAATGAGCACTGAAGGTTATAATAAAGCAGATTTTCAAAAGCTCTGCCGGCTGAAATGTGGTTATTCCGAGGTCAAGCCACGCCTTATCGTCCGTCCCCTCGGGAGCAAACCCGATAAAAAATGTAAGTATTACGGGAACCACGCCTAAAACGGCCGCAACATACCACCGCTTTAAAAAGACGGAAAAATCAACCGCCGATATTATAAGCGCCGCCGCAAGACCTGCCACAAAGCACATAAACTGAACTATTACAGACCTTATGTTTTCCATATAATGAGTTGCGGAAAAAACCGCCGCACAGCCGTAAAGACTTGTGCATATGCAAAGTATAAGCAAAAGCTTATCAGATTCACGGATAAAGTCCGCAATTCTTGCCCAAAAGCCTTTCAATCCCGTCACCTCGCTTTTTCGCAGACGGTTAAAGCATAACCGTCACGGTATTCCGTTTTTAATAAATATCCTTTATATTCGGCGCTCGGCCGTCCGTCCTTTACAAGCGTTATTTTCCCGGCGTCCATAAGCGTTCCGCCTATCGCTTTTATATACGCTTCCTTCATTGTCCAAAGCGTAAAAAAGCGTTTTTCACTTTCACATTCGTTTACAAATTCCGATTCTTCGGGAGAAAAAAGCATATAGCGTTCCCTTTTTTTAAAGCCGGAAATCCGTTCTATATCAATCCCGACAGGCACATCGGAAACAGCGCACACGGCACACTCGCCTGAATGAGAAATGTTAAAATAACAAAAATCAAGCTCAGGCTTTCCGTTTTTGCCGATTTTCACATTAAATTCCGTTTTTCCGTACAGCGTAAATATCAAATCGAAAAGTAAAATTCTTCCTGCCAAGGTTCGTTTGCGGTCGTCCGGTTTCAAACGCTTTATTCGCTCCGCCGTTTCCGCCGGCAGTAAAGCAGATATTTCGGCGTACTTACCGCTGTCAATACCGTTTATATCCCGTATAAGATATTCCATTTAACCGTTTTGAAGCTCGCCCTTTGAAGCCGCTTTCAGATAAGCGTTTATAAATCCGTCAAGCTCTCCGTCCATAACCGCATTGATATTGCCCGATTCAAAGCCGGTGCGGTGATCCTTTGCCATTGTATACGGCATAAATACATATGAGCGTATCTGCGAGCCCCAGGCAATTTCCTTTTGAACGCCCTTTATATCCTCAATTTTTTCAAGATGCTCTCTTTCCTTTATTTCAAGAAGCTTTGATTTGAGCATCTTCATTGCCTGATCCCTGTTCTGGAACTGACTGCGCTCGTTCTGACAGGCAACAACTATTCCTGTGGGGATATGCGTAAGTCTTACCGCTGACGAGGTTTTGTTAATGTGCTGACCGCCGGCTCCCGACGAGCGGAACACATCCATTTTGATGTCCTCGTCACGAATTTCTATATCATTATCGTCGCTGATTTCCGGCATAACTTCAAGAGAAGCAAAGGAGGTATGCCGTCTGCCCGACGCATCAAACGGGGACACCCTTACAAGGCGGTGAACGCCCGATTCGCTTTTTAAATATCCGTAAGCGTTGTCGCCCGCTATCAGCATTGTAGCGCTTTTAAGTCCTGCCTCGTCCCCGTCAAGAAAATCAAGAAGCTCAACCTTAAAGCCGTGGCGCTCGCTCCAACGGGTATACATACGCACAAGCATTGAAACCCAGTCCATAGCCTCGGTTCCGCCGGCGCCTGCGTGGAATGTGAGTATCGCATTGTTGTTGTCATACTCGCCCGTAAGCAGGGTCTGAAGTCTTAAAGAGGCAAGCCCCTTTTCAAATTCTTCCACCGATTCGGTGATTTCGGGTACAAGGGAAGCGTCCTCCTCCTCATTTCCCATTTCAATAAGAACAAGCAGATCGTCATAAGAAGAACAAAGCTTTTCGTAAGCCTCGGCTGTGTTTTTAAGCTTTCCGGTCTTTTGTAAAATCTTCTGCGAATTTTCGGTGTCGTCCCAAAATCCGGGAGCGGTCGTTTTTGCCTCTAATTCCTCTATTTCGTTTTTAAGCCGGTCGTAGCCCAAAGCGTCCTTTAAATCTCTCAGTTCCTTTTCGTTGCCCTCAAGCCTTAGCTTAAGCTGTTCAAATTCAAGCATCCGTTTTCCTCCGTTTAAGTTTATACAAGCGCAAACGCACACCAGTTATCCCTGTACTGCTTTTCCTTAATTTTAAAGCCGTTCATTTGCGCCGCATTCAAGACATCGTTCTCTCTTGAATCAATAATTCCGGAAACCAGCAGAACAGCGCCGTCCGCCATATAATTTCTTACATCCGCAAGCAGTCTTATAACAACATCGGCAACAATATTTGCACAAACGACATTATATTTGCCGCTCACCTTATCCGCAAGGTCGCCGACAATGTATTCTGTTTTTTCGGTACAGCCGTTAAGCTCGGCATTTTCCTTTGCGGTTTTAACCGACTGTGCGTCAATATCCACACCGACCGCCTTTTCGGCGCCCAAAAGAACCGAGGCTATCGAGAGTATTCCGCTCCCGCAGCCGATGTCGAGCATTTTTGCCCCCTCTTCCACACAGTTTTCAAGCATTGAAAGGCAAAGCGCCGTGGTTGCATGGGTACCGGTGCCGAATGCGGCACCCGGGTCTATGTGCAGAAGCCTTCTGTTTTCCTTATTTTCATATTCTTCCCAGCTCGGCACTATGGCAAGCCTGTCACCTATTTCGGTTGCATGAAAATATTTTTTCCAGTTCTCGCTCCAGTCGGAATCGTTCACCCCGTCCGAATCTGCGCAAAACGGAATTTTTTCCGCCGCAAGCCTTTCCTTTAAAAAAGCCAGCGCCTCGGCGGCATTATCACACTCCGATATATATATGTGTATTACGGACCTTGTTCTGTCCTTGTTTATAAGCTCCTCGTCGATAAGATCGATATGTGCTATCTCCTCCGCCTTTTCCTCAAGGTCGGAATAATCCTCTATATATATGCCGTAGGGAACGGTCATATTCGCTATTGCCGCCGCCGTATCCGTAAACTCAAGCGGAACGCTTACCTTAATTTCAGTCCAGTTCATAAATTCACTCCGAAAGTATTCTCTGTATGATTATATCATTTTTTCCCGCAAATATAAAGACAAAATTTTAACGCCCTGTTAAAAGAGCTTTTCTATTTCCTGCGGATTTGCTTTTACCGTTCCCTGAACGATGCCGTTTCTGCCGCCGCCTCTTACGGGCAGAGCCGCCTTAAATTTGCCGAAAAATTCGTCAAGCTCAGCCTCCACGCCGCATATTGCAAAGCTGTATCCGTTTTCGTCGTTCCCCGAAAAAACGCCCCGTATTCCGCCGTTTCTTTTATAAAGGGCGTCTGCATAAAGCTGAAGCTCTTTAATATCAAGACCGTCCTCGAAAACTGCGGTCTTGCTTTCCTTACCGTTAAAATTCAATGCCTTTTCTTCGACGAGCCGCTTTTTAAGTACGGAAATTTCAGCTTTTTGTGCGGAAAGCTGTTCATTCAACCTTTGTGTTGCGGCTGATACCTCAAACTGCTTAACGGAAAGCAGATTTGATATTTCAAGTGTGTTTTTATATTTATCACGGTAATCATTAAGTGCGTCTTCGCCGCATTTTACAAAAAGCCTTACTCCGCCCTTGTTTTTAAAGAAATCAAGAATTTTAATTATGCCTATTTCGCCGGTATAATTTACATGGGGCGCACAGCAGGCGCAAACATCTACGCCCTCTATTTCCACTATCCGCAATTCTTCACTTATTTCCTTTTTACTGCGGTAGCAAAGAGAAGAAAGCTCGTCCTTTCCCGGGAAATATGCCCTTACCGGCAGATTTTCATACACAGCCCTGTTTGCAAGCGTTTCGATTTCGTCAAGCTGTTTCCTTGTAAGCTCGCCGTCAAAATCGACTGTCATTTCATCCCCCAAATGAAAGCCTACATTTTCAAAGCCGTAAAGCCTATGTACTATACCCGAAATTATATGCTCGCCCGAATGATTTTGCATATTGCGAAAACGGCGGTCAAAATCAATAATTCCGGTGACCTCCTTACCGTTTTCAAGCGGTTTTTCGGTATAGTGATAAATAACGCCGTCCCTGATTTGCACATCATATACTCTTACGCCGTCAATAAATCCGGTGTCGGAGCTTTGACCGCCGCCCTCCGGGAAAAATGCGGTTTTATCAAGCGTTACCGCAAATTTCCCGTCTTCTTCACAGGCGGAAAGCACACGGGCGGAAAATTCGCTCATATGCGAATCCTTATAATAAAGCCTTTCGGTCATTTGCCGTACCTCGCCTGTATAATGTGCGCCGCCTTATAAATATCTCCGCCGCCCATTGTGATAACAAGGTCGCCCGGCTTTGCCGTTTCGATTATTTTATCTGCTGCATTTTCAAATCCGTCAACAACGCAGGCGTTTTTAAGACCTGCCGCCAAATCCTCGCTTTTTATTCCGTAGGTGTTTTTCTCTCTCGAACCCATAATCGGGGTTAAAATCACCTCGTCCGCAACCGAAAGCGCTTTAATAAAATCGTCCTTTAAAAGTGCGGTGCGTGAGAATGTAAAGGGTTGGAACACCGCTATAACACGGTTATAATCAAGCTCCTTTGCCGCAGTAAGCGTAGCATTAATTTCGGTCGGATGGTGGGCGTAATCGTCCGCCAGCATAAATCCGCCGTATTCTCCCAAAAATTCAAACCGTCTTCCGGCACCGGTGAATTTCTCTATTGCCTGCTTTATTCCCTCTGCCGGAACGCCCATATCGTAGCAAACCGCAAATGCGGCAAGTCCGTTTAAAACATTGTGTCTGCCGGGGATATGCATATCTATATTTATTATCTTTTCACCGTTTCTTACCAAATCAAAGGCAAAGCCGTATTTTCGGCTTTCGATATTTTCGGCACGGTAAAAATTATTTTCCCCAAAGCCGAAGGTCACCTTTTCGGCGGTTATATCACAGGCGGCGGTGTTAACACGGCTGTCGTCCCCGTTAATATAGGCTTTTTTTGCCATAGCCAAGAATTTGTGAAACGACAGTGTCATATTATCCATCGTTTTAAAATAATCAAGATGGTCATTGTCTATATTAAGCAAAACGGCAACATCGGGCGAAAGCTGTAAAAAGGTATCCACAAATTCGCAGGACTCGCAAACCATAGTTTCCGATTTGCCCGAAATTCCGTTTGAATTGATAAGCGGCAGCTTTCCGCCGATAACCGCTGTCGGATCCATCTTGTTTAAAATAAGAATTTGTGTTATCATAGAGGTAACGGTGGTTTTGCCGTGAGTTCCGCAAACACCGATTACGTTATCGAAGTGACGGGTAAGCGCACCCAGCATATGCGAGCGCTCCATTGTGGGAATACCCTGTTCCCTTGCCGCCTTAAGCTCCGGATTATCCGCAGAAATGGCGGCGGAATACACAACAAGCTCCGCTCCCTTTATATTTTCGGCATTATGCCCCATATATACCTTGATTCCCAAGTTTTTAATTCTTTTAAGCGGGTCGCTTTCGTTATTATCGGAGCCGGTAAGAAAATACCCCTTGCCGTGAAGTATTTCGGCTAACGGACACATACCGCTGCCGCCTATGCCTATCATATGGATATGCTTTACCTGTGTTATAATTTTATCCTCTTGGCGAAGCTGTTTCATAGCTTTTACTCCCTTATACATTCTTACCTACTATTATATTGCCAAACGGCAAAAAAATAAACCCTTTTTTGAAAGGAAAATCAAAATTATGCTGTTTATCCCGCCAAATGTTGAATTTGTCATAGAAACTCTGCAAAAAAACGGTTATGAGGCATATGTTGTGGGCGGTTGCGTGCGTGATATGCTGACCGGCAAAACGCCGCACGATTTTGATGTTACAACCGACGCAACCCCCGAAGAAGTAATAAAGCTTTTTGAAAAAACCGTACCCACCGGAATAAAGCACGGCACGGTGACGGTATTAATCGGCGGTACACCGGTAGAAACCACCACATACAGAACCGAGGGCAATTACAAGGATCACCGCCGTCCCGAAAGCGTAAGCTTTGTAAAAAGTCTGCGTGAAGATCTCTCACGCCGTGATTTTACGGTAAACGCAATGGCGTATAACAGTAAGGACGGACTAAAGGATTATTTTTCGGGCAGAGAGGACATAGAAAAAAGCATATTGCGTGCCGTAGGCGACCCGGAAAAGCGGTTTAATGAGGACGCTTTGAGAATTTTACGGCTTTTCAGGTTTTCGTCCGTGCTTAAATTCAAGCCTGACGGCGCCACACTTGCGGCGGCACTGAAATTCGCCGACTTATTAAAAGCAATAAGCACCGAGCGTATATTTTCCGAGCTTTTAAAAGCTCTGTGCGGTGAAAATCCTGCCGCATTAAAGCCGCTGACCGACATAGGCGGTCTTGATTTTTTGGGTCTTACCGCCGCTCCCGATTACGAAAAAATAAAAGCATTAAAAACCCCCGATGAAAAGCTGTTTGCATTTTTTTATTCGGGCAGGGCGGATGTCGGCGCCGCATTAGAGCGTTTAAAGGCCTCCTCAAAAACAAAAAAAGCCGCAAAAAATATGCTTACGCTTTTAGCTCTGCCGTTTCCCAGCACAAAATCGGAAATTAAAGAAATGCTGTTTTTAACCTCGCCCTCATCGGCAGAAGAATATTTTGATTTTAAAGCCGTTTACGGCGAAGACACACAGAATGCCCGACTGCTTTTAAGGGAAATCACCGACAAAAACGAGCCGTATAAAATCTCCGACCTTAAAATAACGGGCGGCGACCTTGTAAGTCTCGGAATTTCGGGAGAAGCCGTCGGAAAAACACTTGAAGCCTTAAGACGGCTTGCGGTTTCGGACCCTGCGCTTAACACAAAGAAAAAACTGCTTGAGAAAGCGCAGTCGATTGCTTTTACTTAATGTAACATTTAATGCCGAGCGCCATAAACTGTAATGAAGACAGTTTACGGCGCTATTTTTTTATACGGGCAGTGATAAAATGAAAAACATAACGGTTATAGGCGGAGACAGCCGGCTCAAAACAGCTGCGGAAATTCTTAAAGGTTACGGGTTTAATGTGAAGCTTTCGGGTGTATACGGCAAAAAAGAAGCCGAGGAAAGCGATGTTCTGCTTCTTCCCGTACCTACCACCCGTGACGGCACGACTGTTTTTTCACCCTTTTCCAAGGAAAAAGTTTTTCTTGCCGACATCGCACGGCTGACGGCGGACCGAACCCTTATACTGACCTGCAACTATATGTTTGACGGCAAAAACTGCATAGACTACGGTAAAAACGACGCTTACTGTCTGCTTAACGCAATTCCTACGGCAGAGGGAGCAATTAAGCTTGCCATAGAAAACACGCCGTTTACCCTGTGGGGGAGCCGTGTGCTTGTTATAGGCTACGGCCGTGTGGGAAAAATCCTTGCCGACAGGCTTAAAGGACTTGGCTGCCGCATAACCGTAAGCGCCAGAAAATCCACCGATTTTGCGCTTATTTCGGCAAACGGATATTACTGTGCGAACACTTATGAAATCGGCAAAAATCCCGATTACGATATTATTTTCAATACCGTGGACGCAGAGGTTTTAACGGACGGTGATTTTAAAAACTGTACCGCAAAGCTTATTGTTGACCTTTCAAGCAAGGGCGGCTTTAATACCGCCGCCGCAGAGGAATACGGCATAACGGCGATTAAGGCACCGGGGCTTCCCGGCAAGACTGCACCGCAAACCGCCGGCGAAATACTTGCAAAAACGGTTAAGGATATAATTCTGCAACGCTAAAAAGAGGGAGAGTTACATGAAAAATTTAACGCTTGGATATGCGTTCTGCGGCTCGTTCTGTACAATAAAAAAATCCCTTGCCGCCCTTAAAGAGCTTGCAAGGAACGATATAAAAATCAAACCGATAATGTCGCAGATAGTATACAATACCGACACCCGCTTCGGAAAAGCGGAGGACCTTATAAAAGAGGTGGAGGAAATTTGCGGCGAAAAAATCATACACGATATTGCCTCCGCAGAGCCAATAGGACCTAAAAATTTACTTGATATAATAGTTGTGTCCCCATGTACTGGGAATACCATTGCAAAAACCGCCCTCGGCGTTACCGACACGCCGGTTACAATGGCGGTAAAGGCGCATCTTCGCAACAATAAGCCGGTGGTGCTTGCCATTGCCACAAACGACGCTTTAGGCGCCTCGGCAAAAAATATCGGACTTCTGCACAACACAAATAACATTTATTTTGTGCCGTACAGGCAGGATGACCCATTCGGCAAAAATAATTCGCTTGTGTGCGACTTTACCCTTATCCCCGAAACGGTGGAAAAGGCGCTTGCGGGCGAACAAATACAGCCTGTTCTTATCTGATTTTTTTAATCAGCTTTATTGTGTATAAGGACAAAAGGTATGCCGCCGCAACGGATACTGCGTCCTTTATAAGATACGGTGCCGACACAAGCAAAAACGCCGGTATAACCTGCATTTTATAGATGACTGCATACTGTACCGTACCCCAAATATGGCAGAGCGCAAGACCGCCGAAGCCGGGCAAAAATTTCAGGTATTTGTTTTTTATAATGTGCGAAAAACCGCAGAGCAGTACCAAAAACAAAAAGCCGAAAATAAACCCGCCCGTGGCTCCGAACAACACCTGTGCGCCGCCCTTAAAGCCGGAAAATACCGGTACGCCGACCGTGCCGAGCAATATATATGCGGTTATCGAGGCAAACCCCCATTTAACACCGAGCGTATAACCGCAGAAAGCTACTGCAAAGGTCTGCAGTGTGAGCGGCACATCGAACGGCGTGGGAATTGCCGTTTGTGAGAGTACTGCGGTAATTGCGGTAAAAAGTGCCGCCAATATAAGATTTAATGTCCTTTTTCTTGTGTTTTCTTTCATTACTTCATCCCCTAACGGAGATATTGTAAACCATAAAAAAGTAATTGTCAACCTAAAAATAATTTTAGGTTGACAATTTGTTTTATTAAGCCTCTGTAAAATACTGCTTATACCAGATTATAAATGTGTAAACCGTCCATATCCTGCGGCTGTTATCCGCCTTGCCTGCACGGTGATTATCAAGCAGGGCAACCAGCTTTTCTGTGTTAAAGAATTTGTCGGCTATATCGCCCGTAAATTCTTCCTTAACCGTATTGTAATACTTATCCTCCTTAAGCCATACCCTTATAGGCACGGGGAAGCCCAATTTATCCTTTTCGGCGGTAAGCTTGGGCAGGGTTTTTTCAGCCGCTTTTCTGAGTGCTAACTTTGTGGTTTTGGTGTTTACTCTGCAATTAAGCGGTATGGTTTCGGCTAATTCCATAACCTTTTTATCAAGGAACGGAACACGAAGCTCAAGCGAATTTGCCATACTTGTTTTATCGGCTTTAAGAAGTATATCCCCCATAAGCCACATATTAATATCAAGGTACTGCATTTTCGTTATATCGTCTTTATCCTTGACCTCATTATAAAATTTGCCGCAAAGTACCTGCGGTGAAACGGCTTTTTTTGCGGTTTCGCTCTTTAAAAGTGCGTTACGCTCCTTAGTGCTGAAAATGGAGGCGTTGCCTATAAACCGCTCCTCTATTGTTTTACCCCTGCGAACAAGATAATTGATTCCGTGCTTTTGCGGCAAATGCTCGCAAACCCTTGAAATTACACGGCGTATACAGAACGGCAGCTTATCGTAGGCGGTAAGGGTTATCGGTTCTTGATAAATGCGGTAACCGCCGAACAGCTCGTCCGCTCCCTCGCCTGACATTACCACCTTTACATATTTGCTTGCAAGCTCGCTTACAAAATAAAGCGCTATTGCGGCAGGGTCGGCAAGCGGCTCGTCCATATGGTACTGAATTTTCGGGAAGGTGCCCCAATATTCCTCCGGCGTTATAATTTTTGAAATATTTTCAACGCCTATTGTATCGGCAAACTTCTTTGCAAAGTGAATTTCGTTGTAACGGTCGCCGTCGGGACTTTCAAATCCAACGGTAAAGGTTTTATCAACATTCGCCGCCTCTGCAATATAGCTTGAGTCAATTCCGCTTGATAAAAATGAGCCTACCTCAACATCGGCTATCTTATGCGCCGCAACCGACTCACGCACCGCCTTATCGGTAAGGTCGGCAAAATATTCAAGAACACCGTCCTTTGAATTGAAATCAGGCTTAAAGTAACGGGTCTTTTTCATTTCGCCGTTTTTAAAGGTGAAATAATGCGCCGGCGGAAGCTTGTAAACGCCCTTAAAGAAGGTCTCCTCGGTAGGCGAATACTGGAACGAAAGATAATGCGCAAGGGCTTCCTCGTTAAGCTCCTTTTTAAAGTCGGGGTGTTCAAGAAACGATTTTATTTCCGAACCGAAAATAAAGCTTTCCCCCATAAATGTATAATAAAACGGCTTTATTCCGAACATATCCCGTGCCGCAAAAAGCGAACGGTCACGGCGGTCGAAGATAACAAATGCAAACATTCCGCGAAGACGGGGAACCATATTCTCGCCCCACTCCTCAAAGCCGTGGAGCAGCACCTCGCTGTCCGAATTATTTGCAAATATATGTCCCTTCTCGAGCAGCTCGGCTCTCAGCTCCTTAAAGTTATATATCTCCCCGTTAAAAACAAGCACTAAGGACTTGTCCTCGTTGAACATCGGCTGACCGCCCTCGGCAAGGTCAATAATACTGAGCCTTCTGAAACCGAGCGCAATATCAGTATCTACAAACTGACCCGACGCATCGGGTCCTCTGTGGACGATCCTGTCCATCATACGGCCGAGCACCGTGCCGTCGTCCTTTATAAAATTGGTAAAGCCCGTAAAGCCACACATAAGAAAACCGCTCCTTATTAAAGCATAATAAAGTTATTATACACCATTATTTTACTTTTGTCTTTATTTTTTTGAAAATACATTCGGAAATTTCGCCTACCGCACCGCCGGTAATAACCGCCGATACCAAAAGAATCGGCAAATAGTACCATACCGACCTTCCGAAAATCAGCGCCGCAACACATAGCTGAACCGTATTATGCACCGCCGCTCCCGCAACACCCATACCCACCTGCGACACGCCTTTAAGCCTTGAGACGCCTGCACAAGCCGCCGTGGAGGCAATTCCCGCCGTAAGCGAAAAGAAAAGTGTAAAAGGCGAAGAAAAAAGCAACGAAGACAAAAGTATCCGCACGGTATTTACGCAAAAAGCACCCTTTGTATCTCCAAAGCCTATTAAAATAAGACAAAGTGAATTTGCAAGCCCCAGTTTTATGCCGGGGGCTATGAACGAAAGTGAAAAAAGGCTTTCAATATATCCGAATATAAGTGCCGTCGCCGCAAAAATTCCGTAAAGTGTAATTTTTCTTGCCATCACCGTATCTCCGCAATCACTTTATTCGGCAGGCATATAATGCTTTCGCCCTTGCGGCTTATCGCCTTATGCCGCACACATATCTGATTTTTACATCCGGCAGACTGCATTTTCACCTTTCCGTCCTTAATTAATACGGTGTTATCCCCTAATTCCACCGTTTTATTAACATAAACCGAGTTCTTATAAACAATTCGGTCGTTTTGGGTTATTACCACCGTGCCGCCGCTTTTTTGCGGTATAAAAAACACCGCACAGGAGGCAACCGCCGCCGCAAGCACGGTAATTAAGATAATCAAATCGCCTTTTTTCGACAATTTCAGCACGGCAATGCCCCCTTAAAAGTAAATTTTTTTAAAATTCAGCCTTTTTAATTTTAACATATCTTTACAAAAAAAGAAAGTCATTGTATAATAAAAGCTATGAGAAAAAATACAACGCTGCCGTTACTACTGTTGCTGTTATTGCTTTGCGGCTGTAACGGCAATGAACAGCTCAATTCACAAACACGCTTTTTAATGGACACCGCAGTGCAAATCTCCGCAGATTGCGACGATGAGACACTGAACGGTGCTTTTGAGCTGTGCGAAAGGCTTGAAAAGGAATTAAGCCGCACAAAAACGGACAGCGATGTATATAAGCTCAATTCATCGGACGGGTTTGTCACCGTGTCGGACGATACCGTGAAAATAATAAGCCGTGCGCTTTACTATTCCGATTTGTCAGGCGGTAAATTCGATATAACAATATGTCCCGTATCCGAGCTTTGGAATTTTAAGGAACAGATTATACCCGACCGCAGTGAAATTGCCGAGGCGCTTAAAAGCGTTGACTACCACAGCATAGAAATTAAGGGTAACGAAGTTTCGCTCGGCGGCAAAAAAATCGATTTGGGCGGAATAGCAAAGGGGTATTCTGCGGATAAGCTTGCAGATTATTTTAAGGAAAAGAATGTTACAAGCGCCATTATAAATTTAGGCGGAAACATTAAAATAACAGGCGAATATACGGTCGGCATAAAAAAACCGTTTGAAGACACTACTGTCGCCGCCGTTAAGCTTAATAACAAAAGCGCCGTAACCTCCGGTATATACGAAAGATATATCGAAAAGGACGGCAAGATCTACCACCATGTGCTTGACCCCGAAACCGGCTGCGGTGTTGAAAACGAATTGGCTTCCGTCACCGTTATGGGCGGCTCCTCGCTTGACTGCGACGCCCTTTCCACCGTTTGCTTGCTGTCCGGTACGGATAAGGGTACCGAAATAATTGAAAATTCGGACGGATTTGAGGCGGTCTTCATAGACCGAAACGGCGTTATTACGCTGACCTCCGGTCTGTACCGTGAAAATAACGAAATATTTTATAAGAGGTAATTAAAATGAGTTTACTTAAAGCGCTGTTCGGAAATTACAGCGAAAAGGAAATAAAGCGTATTAAGCCTATTCAGGAAAAGGTTTTGTCGCTTGATGAAGAATATCAAAAGCTTACAGACGAGGAATTAAGGCACAAAACAGACGAATTTAAGGAAAGACTTTCTGCCGGCGAAACGCTTGACGACATTATGCCCGAAGCCTTTGCCGCCTGCCGTGAGGCCGCAAGCCGTGTGCTTGGTATGAAGCATTTCCCCGTACAGATAATCGGCGGCATTATACTTCATCAGGGCCGTATTGCCGAAATGAAAACCGGTGAAGGTAAAACGCTTGTTGCAACTCTTCCGGCTTACTTAAATGCACTTTCGGGCAAGGGCGTGCATATCGTAACGGTAAACGATTACCTTGCCAAGCGTGACTCGGAGTGGATGGGCAAGCTTTACCGCTTTATGGGACTTACCGTAGGTCTTATAGTTCACGGAATGAATCATGATGAGAAAAAGGCGGCATACGACGCCGATATAACCTATTGCACCAATAACGAGCTTGGTTTTGACTATCTGCGTGACAATATGGTTATCTATAAAGAACAAAAGGTTCAGCGTGAGCATAACTTTGCCATTGTTGATGAGGTTGACTCTATACTGATAGACGAGGCAAGAACTCCGCTTATAATTTCAGGTCAAAGCGATAAATCGACCGACCTGTATACGCAGGCCAACCGCTTTGCCTTAACCCTTAAAATGGTAAAGGTAAAGGAAATGGATGATAAGGAAAGCGATGAGGACGCCAATTATGACGGCGACTATGTTGTAGACGAAAAAGCGCACACCGCAACCCTTACCGAATCGGGCGTTAAAAAGGCGGAGGATTATTTCGGCATTGAAAATCTTAACGATACCGAAAATATTGCCATTGCACACCATATAAATCAGGCAATCCGTGCCCACGGCGTTATGAAGCGTGATGTTGATTATGTTGTTAAAGACGGCGAGGTTATAATTGTTGATGAATTTACCGGCCGCCTTATGTACGGCAGAAGATACAATGAGGGACTTCATCAGGCAATCGAGGCAAAAGAGGGCGTAAAGGTAGCCCGTGAATCGAAAACGCTTGCAACAATTACTTTCCAGAATTTCTTCCGTTTGTACGGAAAGCTTTCGGGGATGACAGGTACTGCAATGACCGAGGAAACCGAATTTCAGGAAATATACAAGCTTGATGTTATTGAAATTCCCACAAACAAGCCGATAGCGCGTATAGACGAAAACGACGTTGTTTACAAAACCGAAAAGGCTAAATTCAATGCGGTTATAGACGATATTATTGCCCGGCACGAAAAGGGTCAGCCGGTGCTTGTGGGTACGGTTACGATTGAAAAGTCGGAGCTGCTCTCCGGTATGCTTAAAAGGCGTGGGGTTAAGCACAATGTACTTAACGCAAAGCACCACGAAAAAGAGGCTGAAATTATAGCTCAGGCAGGTATGCCGGGAGCGGTTACCATTGCGACCAATATGGCAGGACGAGGCACGGATATAATGCTCGGCGGTAATGCGGAGTATCTTGCAAAGGCGGCGCTCCGCCATGACGGACTCGGCGAGGAAATAATAAGCGAGGCTACAGGCTTTGCCGAAACCGAGGACGAAGATATTATTTCCGCCCGTGAAAAATACAAGGAATATTATAATAATTTCAAGGCTCAGATAGCGCCCGAGGCAGATAAGGTGCGTGAGGCGGGCGGTCTTGCTATTATAGGAACGGAACGCCACGATTCAAGGCGAATAGACAACCAGCTCCGAGGCCGTGCAGGCCGTCAGGGCGACCCGGGTAACACAAGATTTTATGTGTCGCTTGAGGATGATCTTATGCGTCTGTTCGGCGGTGAACGCATTTCCACAATGATGGATACCCTTAAGGTTGAAGAAGATACTCCGCTTGAAAGCAAAATGCTGTCGCACACCATTGAAAGCGCTCAGAAGAAGAAAGAGGGCATGAACTTTGCGATACGCAAAAATGTACTTCAGTATGACGATGTAATGAACAAACAGCGTGAGCTTATTTACACCCAGCGCAACAAGGTGCTTAACGGTGAAAACCTCAAGGATACCGTGCTTAAGATGATAGATGAAACTATCGAGGAATACTCCAAAATTTACCTTGCCGACGATGCGGTTCACGATAACTGGGATTTAAACGGTATGCGTGAATATTTCCTCGGTTGGGTTACAACTCCTGAGGATTTGCACTTCACGGCAGAGGAGCTTGGCAACACTTCAAGAGAAGAGGTTGCCGAAAAGCTTAAAGCCGAGGCGCATGAAAGATATGACCGCCGTGAGGAGGAATTCGGCAGCGATATTATGCGTGAAATCGAGCGTGTAATGCTGTTACGCAGCGTTGACACCAACTGGATGGATCATATCGACGCTATGGATCAGCTCCGTCAGGGCATCGGACTGAGAGCCTACGGTCAGCATGACCCTGTTGTAGAATACAGGAACGACAGCTACGATATGTTCGAGGCAATGACCAACACCATTCGTGAACAGACCGCAAAGCTGGTGCTTACGGTAAGGGTTCGCCGTGACGAAGAGGTTAAGCGTGAAAAGGTTGCCGAGGAAACCGGCACAGGCGACGATAAGCCGAAAACCGTAAAAGGCAAGGGCGTTGTAGGTAAAAACGCACTTTGTCCGTGCGGCAGCGGCAAAAAATACAAGCGTTGCTGCGGCAAGGATCTTGACGATTGATTATTGCCTTTCAGCACAAAATAATGCTTAAAATTTTAAACGGACTACCGCTTTAATGCGGTAGTCCGTTCTTTTTACATAAGCTTTTCTGTTTCGGCGATACTGCCGTTTAACATATTTATCTTTTCAAGCACCTTTTTAAGGTTTTCACGCTGTTGCTCAACAACTGCGGCAGGCGCTTTTGAGACAAAGCCTTGATTGTTTAATTTCTTTTCGAAAAATTCCTTATCCTCTTCGGCCTTTTTAAGCTCTTTTTTAAGCCTTTCAAGCTCGGCGGAAAAATCCACAAGCTCACGCATCGGCATATAAACGGTTGCGGAATCGGTAATGATCCTGACTGCACCGTCGTTTTCAAAGCTGTCGCCTATACTGACCTCGGACGCATACGCAAGGCGGCAGATATATGCCGAACCCTTAGAAAATGTATCCTTGAATTTGGTGGCAATGCAAACCTTTGCCTTTTTGGAGGGCGGAACATTCATTTCCGCACGGCGGTTTCTTACCGCCTTTATTACCGCCATTATTCTTTCAAAAGCGTCTTCCTCATCGGCAAATTTAAGCTTTTCATCAAATACGGGCCATCTTGATACCATAAGTGCCTCGCCCTTATGCGGAAGCGACTGCCAAATTTCCTCGGTTATAAACGGCATAAACGGATGTAAAAGCGCAAGCGTACCGTTGAAAACATATACAAGCACAGACCTTGCGGTATCAGCGGCTTTTTCGTCCTCGCCGTTAAGTCTTGATTTGCAGATTTCAATATACCAATCGCAGAAAACATCCCATATAAAATCGTAAAGCTTTTGTACTGCCATGCCAAGCTCGTATTTTTCAAGATTTTCCGTAACCTCTGACACAAGCGTGTTATATTTTGAAAGTATCCATTTGTCCTCAAGCGCAAAGTCCGCCGGATTTATCGGTAAAACCCCGTCCGTTTTCAGGTTCATAAGTATGAACCTTGCGGCGTTCCAAATCTTATTTGCAAAGTTTCGGCTTGCCTCTACCCTTTCTTCGATATAACGCATATCGTTTCCGGGGCTGTTGCCCGTAGCAAGCGAAAAGCGAAGTGCGTCCGCACCGTATTTATCAATAACCTCAAGCGGATCCACGCCGTTACCGAGCGATTTCGACATTTTTCTTCCCTGCGAATCACGCACAAGACCGTGTATAAGCACTGTATCAAACGGAACCTGCCCTGTTTGCTCAATTCCCGAGAACATCATACGCATTACCCAGAACGGAATTATATCATAACCGGTAACAAGGGTGTTTGTAGGATAATAATGCTTAAGATCCTCGGTTTCATCCGGCCAGCCGAGCGTGGAGAACGGCCAAAGCGCCGAAGAAAACCATGTGTCGAGCGTATCGGGGTCCTGCTCAATATTCTTACTTTTGCAGTGTGCGCAGCAGTGCGGCTCGGTTTTGGAAACGGTTATCTCCCCGCAATCGGCGCAGTACCATGCCGGAATACGGTGACCCCACCAAAGCTGGCGGGAAATACACCAGTCACGGATATTTTCGAGCCAGTGGAAGTAAATTTTTTCAAATCTCTGCGGTACAAACTTGGTTTCGCCGTTTTTAACTGCGTCAATAGCAGGACCGGCAAGCGGTTTCATCTTAACAAACCACTGCTTTGAAACACGGGGCTCAACCGTTGTTCCGCAACGGTAACAGGTTCCCACATTATGAACATGCTCTTCGATTTTTACAAGCGCCCCCTCTTTTTCAAGGTCGGCAACTATCGCCTTTCTTGCCTCATAACGGTCCATTCCGGCGTATTTCGGATAATCGGCAACGATTTTAGCGTCATCGGTAAGTACATTTATAACTTCAAGATTATGACGGAGTCCCACCTCAAAGTCGTTCGGGTCGTGTGCCGGAGTAATTTTAACAACGCCTGTTCCGAAATCGGTTTCAACATAATCGTCCGCAATAACGGGAATTTCACGGTGAACTATCGGCAAAATAAGTGTTTTGCCCACAAGGTCCTTGTATCTCTCGTCATTCGGGTTTACGGCAACTGCGGTATCTCCGAGCAGTGTCTCAGGCCGTGTGGTAGCAAGCTCCAAACAGCCGCTTCCGTCCTTAAACGGATAACGCAAATGCCAAAAATGACCCGTCTGCTCCTCATACTCAACCTCTGCGTCGGAAATAGAGGTTTTGCAGTGCGGACACCAGTTAATTATTCTTTCGCCTCTGTAAATAAGCCCCTTTTCATAAAGGCGTACAAATACCTCGTTTACTGCCTTGTTACATCCCTCGTCAAGTGTAAACCGCTCCCTGTCCCAATCGCAGGAGGAGCCCATTTTTTTAAGCTGCTCTATAATTCTGCCGCCGTACTGTTTTTTCCATTCCCATGCACGCTTTAAAAATCCGTCTCTTCCTACATCTTCCTTTGTAAGACCCTCGGAACGCATTTTTTCAACGATTTTAGCCTCTGTCGCAATAGAGGCGTGGTCGGTTCCGGGAACCCAGAGCGTATCATATCCCTGCATACGCTTAAAGCGGATAAGTATATCCTGAAGTGTGTTATCGAGCGCATGTCCCATATGAAGCTGACCGGTGATGTTCGGGGGCGGTATAACTATAGTATAAGTCGGCTTGCCCTCCTCGCATTTTGCGTGAAAATATTTGCCGTTAAGCCATGACCGATAAATTCTGTCCTCAACCTCTTTGGGGTCATATTGCTTTGCTAATTCTCTTGCCATTGCAATTCTCTCCGTTTTTAATGTATATTATTGTTTTTATAGGTTATATTAATTTCGTCAGCGGCGGAAAAATGCGTTTGCACCGGCGCCGACAGGGCGCCGGCAACAGCCGACGCTCTTTTTTTTGATATTTTAAAAAATCATTTGCTCCTGCTCGGCAGTTCCCACAGGCTTTTTACTGCCCGCCGCCGGAAGATTTTTTGTGCGGTAGCGGTGGTCGCCGTCAAGACTTCCCTTTTCGTAAACCGCAACCTCCGAAAGCCGCTGTCCCCGTTTTTGGGTCATAACCGCAATTCCGCCGTTATCTTTGGTGGTCTTGGCGGGTATCGAGTCGGTATTTACTATAAGCATACGCCCGTTTGTGGATTTAAGGAGCAGCTCCTCATCCTCTTTTACATAGAAAACACTGTGAAGCGTAAATTTATCGCAATAAGCCTTGATAAGCTTTTTGCGGTTGGTCTTTGTCTGATATGAAGAAAGCGGAACCTTTGCAATCCTGCCGTTATCAAAAACAAAAATCACATAACCCGAATAATCTGAGGTCGCCACCATATAAACGGCGTTTTCCGCCTCGTCAAATTCCAATTTAGAAGCGACATAATCGCCCAGCACGCTCGCCTTGCCGTCTGAAAAATCAGAAGTTCTCGATTTGTAAACCTGCGACTTGCTCGTAAAGAACAAAAGCTCCTCTGCGTTGGTTGACTCCACCGTTTCTATGATTTCGTCGCCCTCTTTAAGCTTTTGCTCACCGCTCATTCTAAGCGACTGCGGCGTAATTTTCTTGAAGTAACCGTCCTTTGTAAAGAAAAGCGTAACAGGCGAAGTGTCAAGCTCTGCCGAACTGTCCTCTTCAATTTCATCTGCGGCGCTGATAATAGCGGTCTTTCTGTCCTGACCGTATTTCTCCTCAACCTCTTTCAGTTCTTTAACGATTATATTAAGCAGCTTCGAGCGGGAGTTTAAAACGCTCTCCATCTCGTCGATTTCCTTCATAAGCTCCTCAATATCCGCCGTGCGCTTTAAAATATATTCACGGTTTAGGTGTCTGAGCTTAATTTCCGCTACATATTCCGCCTGAATTTCATCTATTCCGAAGCCTATCATAAGGTTCGGTACAACCTGCGATTCCTCATCGGTCTCACGGACTATTTTTATCGCCCTATCAATATCAAGCAGTATTTTTTCAAGACCTTTTAAAAGGTGCAACCTGTCCTTGGCCTTTGAAAGCTTGAAATACACTCTGCGGCGGACACATTCTTCCCTGAATGCCACCCATTCGGAAATAATTTCCTTAACGCCCATAACACGGGGCGAACCGGCAATCAAAATATTAAAGTTGCAGGAAAAGCTGTCCTCAAGCGGAGTCATTTTAATGACCTTTTTCATCAGCTTTTCGGGGTCTGCTCCCCTTTTCAAATCTATCGTTATTTTAAGACCGCTCAGGTCGGTTTCGTCACGGATATCATTGATTTCGGTTATCTTTTTAAGCTTTACAAGCTCTATAACCTTTTCAATTATCGCTTCACTTGTGGTTGTGGGCGGTATCTCGGTAATATCGATACAGTTTTGTGATTTATCGTAGCTGTAAACGCCCCTTACCTTGAAGCTGCCCCGTCCGGTTTCGTATATTTTTTCCATTGCGGCTCTGTCATACAAAAGCTGACCGCCTATCGGGAAATCGGGGGCTAAAAGCGTGTCTGCAACATTAATATCATTGTCTCTGATATAGTTAATTGTGGTTTCACACAATTCACGCAGGTTAAAAGGACAAATTGAGCTTGCCATACCGACGGCAATTCCGGTATTTGCATTCACAAGCACCGAAGGAAATGTTACAGGAAAAAGGGTAGGTTCTTTCATTGTAGCGTCATAGTTATCTACAAAATCAACCGTATCCTTATCGATATCATTAAAAAGCTCCGCCGCAATAGGGGACAGCTTTGCCTCGGTATAACGGGACGCCGCATACGCCATATCACGGGAATACGCCTTACCGAACGAGCCTTTAGACGCAACATACGGATGTAAAAGTGCCTGATAACCCTCGGACAAACGCACCATAGTCTCATAAATAGCGGCGTCGCCGTGGGGGTTTAACTGCATGGTTCTTCCCACAATATTAGCTGATTTTATTGTACTGCCCTTTAAAAGCCCCATATTATACATTGTATATAAAAGCTTTCTGTGCGAGGGCTTAAAGCCGTCAATTTCCGGTATTGCACGGGAAACTATAACGCTCATGGCGTAGGGCATATAGTTGGTTTCGAGCGTGTCGGTTATCGGCTGTTCTACCGTAAGTCCCGCCCCTGCGATATAAGCGTTGATTTTAGGCATTACCGCCTTCGGCTCTTTCTTCTTTTTGGTAGCCAAAATTTCACTTCCCCATTTTAATTCGGAATTCGGAATGCGTAATGCGGAATTATTCTTTTTGTTGAGTTTTAGTTATTGAAACTAAAAGCTTTATAATTTCTTCACAATCCGAATTTATGCTGTCATATAATCTTTTATCTATATAATCTGTTTCATAAAGAATTTCAAGCCAATATTCTGCCTCGCTTGCCTCTTTAAGCGCTATATTAAGCTTTGCGTAAAAATCAGGCTTTGTTTGACCTCTTACAGCTTCTTTTACATTTGCGCCTATACTTGTGCCGCTCCTTAAGAGCTGCTTTGACATAATATACTCATTTTTCTCGGCAGTGAGGTATTTATATGCACGAATAATCCTTACGGCAAAATTCTTACTTTTTGTAACGATTACATTTTCCATTCCGTCTCCCCAATTCCGCATTCCGAATTCCGCATTCCGCATTAAGAAAGGTCTGCTTCGTCAAGATACATATAACCGTTTTCGGCAATAAAGTTTTTTCTGCCCGGCAAATCATCCCCTAGCAGCAGGTCAAACATTTGCGAGGTGCGCTCTGCGTCCTGCGGCATAACCTTTATAAGCCGTCTGGTTTCGGGGTTCATTGTAGTAAGGTTCATCATATCGGGCTGGTTTTCACCGAGTCCCTTTGAACGCTGTATGGTGTATTTACCGTCGCCGATTTTATCGAGAATATCAATTTTTTCTTTTTCATCGTAGGCAAAATAGGTCATATCCTTTGTGCCTATTTCGTAAAGCGGAGTTTCCGCAATATAAATCTTGCCCTCGTTTATAAGGGTAGGCATAAGGCGGTATATCATAGTGAGAATCAGCGTTCTTATCTGGAATCCGTCCACATCCGCATCGGTGCAGATTATAACCTTGCTCCAGCGAAGTGCCGATAAATCAAAGGTTGCAAGCCCCTTGTTGGCTTTGGATTTCACTTCAACTCCGCAGCCGAGCACTTTAATAAGATTGGTTATAATCTCGCTTTTAAACACCTTTTCATAATCGGCTTTAAGGCAGTTTAAAATTTTACCTCTTACAGGTATTATAGCCTGAAATTCGGCGTTGCGTGCCAATTTACAGGAGCCTAAAGCCGAATCGCCCTCAACTATAAATACCTCTCTTTGCTCCACATCCTTTGAGCGGCAGTCTACAAACTTGTCCACCCTGTCGAGCATAGAGTTTGAGGACTGCAAGGTCTTCTTAAGGTTAATCCGTTCTCTTTCGCTTCTCTCACGGCTGCGCTTATTAACAAGTACCTGGTCGGCAATTCTGTCTGCCTCCGCCTTGTTTTCTATAAAGTAAACCTCAAGCTGATGCCGTAGAAAATCAACCATCGCTTCATATATAAATTTATTGGTAATAGCTTTTTTAGTTTGGTTTTCGTAAGATGTCACGGTAGAAAATGAAGAAATCACCAAAACAAGACATTCCTCAACATCCGAAAAGGTTATCTTGCTTTCGTTGGATTTATATTTTCCTACCTGCTTTATATATGCGTCAATTTGCGAGACAAATGCACTGCGTGTTGCCTTTTCAGGTACACCGCCGTATTCAAGCCAGCTTGAATTGTGGTAATATTCTTTAAGCATATGCTTGTTTGAAAAACACAGCGCCGCATTAATTTTCACCTTATATTCGGGCTTGTCCTCACGGTCTTTTCCCTTCCGCTCGGTCTGCCAGAACTGCACCGAGGAAAGCTTTTCTTCTCCGACGGTTTCGTTTACATAGTCCTTAATACCGTTTTTGTAAACTATTTCATGCTGAACAAATTTTGAACCCTGCTGTTCTCTTAATATAAAAAGCAAACCGTCGTTTACAATAGCCTGCCTTTTAAGGGTATCCAAAAAATATTCTATCGGTATATCAACATCTGTAAATACCTCTATGTCGGGCTTCCAACGGGTTTTCGTTCCGGTGTCCTTGCCTGAATACGGCTCTTTTTTAAGTCCCCCTACATTATATCCCTTTTCAAAATGCAGGTTGTATTTAAAGCCGTCTCTTTTTATCTCAACATCCATATATTCGGAGGAATATTGAGTGGAGCAAAGACCTAAACCGTTCAAACCGACGGAATACTCATAGTTTGCACCGTCGTTTGTGTTGTACTTACCGCCGGCATACAATTCGCAGTACAAAAGCTCCCAGTTAAAGCATTGCTCCTTATTGTTAAAGTCAACCGGAGCGCCTCTTCCGAAATCCTGCACCTCAATCGAACCGTCAGAATATTTAGTTACAATAATTCTCTGCCCATAGCCTTCTCTGGCTTCATCTATTGAGTTGGAAATTATTTCAAAAACCGAATGTTCGCAGCCGTCAAGTCCGTCTGAACCGAAAATAACGCCCGGGCGTTTTCTTACTCTGTCCGGACCCTCAAGCTTTTTAATACTGTCATTGCCGTATTCTGCGGTAGTTTTTGCCATTACTATACCTCTCCATATAACAATTCAAAATATATTATACACCAACTTAAAGACCGTAGTCAAGAATAAAAAGCATTGACAAGCTGTATACAAAAAAGCTCGGCGGCAGCAGCAAATTTAAAAGTTTGCCGCTGCCGCCTGTATTTTAAAGTGTTTCAAGAAATTTTGCTATTTTATCCGCTAATATTTCATGCCCTTTGTCATTCGGGTGAAGTCCGTCAGGGATATATTTTTCTCTTATAACGGTCACTTTCGGTTGCAAACCGCTGTTTTTAAACAAATCAAGCACCGGGAGCGAATAATACTCCGCCACCTCACGGATTATATTGACATAGGTTTTAAGGTCTGCAACATCTGCCGGTTTATTGCCGTCACCCCTCAGGTTATCCTCATTAATCCGATGAAGCGGAGTCAGTACAACTATCGGAACATCTGTGTATTTCTCTATAAGCTTAGTATACAGTGTATGAAGTGCGCCGTAAAATGTATCCGGTGTACGGTCGCTCATTTGACCTATCGGAGCGTCGCCGTGACCGAAATCATTTGTTCCGCCGAACACAACAACAACATCTGCGTCGCCGTCCATTTTATCCGCTCTGACACAAAAATCATTTAAATCGTGTGCTTCGTTTGTTATTGTTTGCTGGCGTGCAATTCTTGTGCCGCCTATTCCGTAATTTTGGCAAATTGCTCCGTACTCTTTTTCAATCAACATACTGAATTTCTTTTCGGGCGATGAGGTACCGCTGCCGGCAGTTATACTGTCGCCCAAAAAATTGATTTTGCTTCCCTTTAATTCCATCTCTTTGTCCTCCCGAACATTATTCTTACTTAATTATACTTCTTCCCGCTGTAATTTCAATACAATAAAATTACTCTGCTGCCGCCGATAAAATATTTAATTTTTGCTTTTGCCGCATTTCATTTTAATTCATCGGGTATTCTTTTGTTTTTGAAATAGTATTCCCTGTCGTGTTCGTTTATTTCACGCAGAACCCTGCAAGGATTACCTACCGCAACAACATTGTCCGGCAGATCCTTTGTAACGACACTGCCCGCGCCTACAACAACATTGTCGCCTATGGTAATTCCGGGCAGAATAACTGCATTAGCGCCTATCCAGCAGTTTTTTCCTATATGCACCGAAGCGTTATACTGGTAAGCCTGTTCTCTAAGCTCCGGTAAAATCGGGTGTCCTGCAGTTGCAACGGTAACTTTCGGACCGAACATAGTGTAATCCCCTACATATATATGTGTATCATCCACCATTGTAACCCCGAAATTACAGTAAATATTTTTTCCGAAATGAATATGCGCTCCGCCGAAATTTGCATAAAACGGCGGCTCAATATAACAGCCCTCTCCGATTTCCGCAAACATTTCTTTAAGCATTTCTTCTCGTTTTTTAAGCTCGGTCGGGCGTGTCATATTGAAATCATAAAGCTTATCAAGGCACTTTATCTGTCTTTCGGCAATTTCCTCGTCCCCCGGCAAATAAAGCTCGCCACTGTGCATTTTTTCTTTCATTAAACTCATTCTGCGTTCTCCTTATAATTTCAATCGGCAGGGCTTTCGTCTGTCAACCTGCTCACTTTTTCTTTGAAACAGGCAAATCGTCATACATTGCCTTAAAAAGTCCAGTCAAAAAATCTTTATTCTCAATTTCCCGTACTAAAAGCATTTTCTTTGCGCCCTCGTAAGGCAACTCATAAACAGCCTCCGGTATATAATCGATTGCAGCCTTTACAGGCTTTACAAGCAGTCTGTTATCATAAATACCGCCGATAATCTTTCCACGGTAATAGATTATGTATTCACCCATCATCGGTCGGTAAGTTATTTCCGCTAAATCGGAAAGCTGTTCTAAAACAAATCGCAAATAATCCTCGCTTGACGCCATATTACCACCATATAATGTAAATCTATTTTGCACAATCATAGTAGCATAGTGAATATAAAAAATCAAGAAAAAAAGCGACCGGAAAACCGATCGCTTAAATTTTATGTTGCTCGCACCCAAAAAACCGAACAAAGGAAGAGCAAGGTGAGGAACGAAAAGTAATAGGTCAAGCCCTCGGTCTATTAGTACCGCCTGGCACACACATCACTGTGCTTACACCTGCGGCCTATCAACCCGGTAGTCTTCCGGGGACCTTACTAGCTTATGCTATGGGAAATCTAATCTTGAGGTTGGCTTCACGCTTAGATGCTTTCAGCGTTTATCCAATCCGCACGTAGCTGCCCAGCTATGCCCTTGGCAGAACAACTGGTGCAC
>JAFOYI010000013.1 GCA_017391425.1 Clostridia bacterium
AAAATTGCTAAGGGAAGTATTAAAGGATATACGCCGTGATATGTCAGATGAAGAAGTGCTCAACCTTTTGGCTGACAGTAAAATTTCGGTACGCCCGGAAAACGAAAGGGACAAATGCACGCTCGGACAGCGGGCGGCGGATACCATTGCGAAATTTGCCGGAAGCTGGGCGTTTATCTTTTCATTTACCGGCGTTCTTATTATCTGGATGGTGATAAATATTATTTTAGCATCCAAGGCATTTGATCCGTACCCGTTCATTCTGCTGAACCTTGTGCTGTCCTGCGTTGCGGCGATTCAGGCGCCGCTTATTATGATGAGCCAAAACCGACAGGAGGAAAAGGACCGCCGCAGAGCGGAAAACGACTATAAGGTAAACCTAAAAACAGAAATTATGATTGAGGATCTTTACGATAAGGTTAATGCTATCCTTGCAAAGCAATCGGCACTTGAAAACAAACTGAAATCGGAGAATAAAAACTGAATTAAAAAAATCCTCCCGTTAAGGGAGGAGAGAAAATTATATTAAGATTCTTCGGAAAATACCATATTGGCAAATATTTTTTTCATTCTTTTGTCAGGAAATCTGTTGTCAAAAAAGTCGTCCACCGCCGAGTGCGACGGCTTTTTATGTACCCTTTCCGACCAACGCCACACTGCGCCGAGGCTCATTATACCGTCAAATATAATAAACACCGTAAGAGCGACAGTTATAATTTTTCCGGCTTTATTAGGTATTTTAAGTATCAGCTTTGCCACTCTCGGATATATGCTTTTAATCCACATTACACCCAAAAAGCCCCAAAAAACCGAATACAACAGGCATATTCTTCCGTTTATATTAAGCGGAACATTGCTGTAATCCCATGAGGTTGAACCGAAAAGCGTTTCCTGCCCCCATGAAAGCAGGTATTCTACTGCACTGCCGACAATTATACCGCCGAAAAACGAAATTGAGGCACTGCGGTTACGGTATTTATAGAGCAACAGCGTAAGTGCCGTAGCACCTACCCCGTAAAGCAAATTAAACGGTCCGTAAACAAGACCAGCCCTGCTTTCGAAATATCCGTGACGGATAAAGCACCACAGCATTTCTATTACAACGCCTGCAAAACTACCCGAAATAAGTATCAGCGCTATTTTATAAAAATTAACTCCGGCTGCAAAATTCTTTGTTTTTTCTTCCTCGTAATCTATAACCGAGTTTGCCGGCGCACGGCGAATAATAAGGTCACGGCTGTCGCTCGTTCTGCCCTCTTTAAGCCTTGTACGCAGCTCATCCGCCTGATCAAACGCCCATTTTTGTGCCTTTTTAAGCTGCACCGAGGCGTTCTCGAGAATTTTTACTTCCTCCTCAACCTCGTCGGCAAGAGCCTCCTGCTCCTCTTCTGTCATACCGTTTTGATTTGTAAGGCGTTCGTAAAGAGACGAACTGAAACGCTCGGACAGCTTTTCCTCTGTCTCAATTATTTCCGTACTCAGTGTTTCAAGATTTTTTTGCTCTGTCACGCAAACCCTCCCCAATTAAATTCTATTCCTTTATACTGCCGAATAGCACATCGGGAATTTCATTAATATCAAGCTCCAAAACGGTTGCAAGCTCGCCGAACAGCATTTCCTCGGCATGCTCAAGATTTTTTTCGTCGATAAATCCCAATCTTTTATGCATTTTTCTTGCAGCAAGTTTTTTTCTGTGAATTTTTACCGCAACCGCAGCCAATTCCTCACAGGTAACGGGCTTTTTGTCTTCATCGGTTTTATCGCCGTTATCCTCAGATACCTCTTTGTAAATATCGGGTATCTTCTTTATAAGAAGCTCCGCCTCTTCCCTTGAAATTATGCTGCGTATAAACACTTTATCGCTTTCTGCCGGAGCATAAATAATATTGTTCTGCTGATACAGCGGTCTCAGCTTATAATAAAGCCGTTTCACATTCTTTATCAGCTCCCGTTCCGCAATATCCTCCACAACGCATACTCCGGTCTTCCCGTAAATTACTTTATCTCCCTTGTTAAACAATTTTTACCTCTCTATTCTAATAAACCCCGAATTATTCTGATGCTTTTATATTATACCATATTTTGCCGTAAAATGTAAGAGGCAATTTTTGTC
The DNA here is from genome assembly GCA_017391425.1 of Clostridia bacterium. GTDB lineage: Bacteria > Bacillota > Clostridia > Oscillospirales > Acutalibacteraceae > UBA737. The sequence goes on from JAFOYI010000013.1 coordinate 2,114, forward strand.
ACGGTAAATAATATATTAAATAAAAACACCCCGAGGAAAAATCCTCGGGGCATCTGTATTTTTATCTTTCTTCACGGAAATAGGAAAGTCCCAAATGTGCCGGCGGCTGATTTTCACGCTTTTTACGCATACTTACAACCACAAGAACAAGTATGGTCACAAGATATGGGAGCATATTTATAAGCTCCTTTGAGCTGCTTGAAAGACCGGGGATATAAACGCACAGAATGTAAAGTCCTCCGAAAAGGAACGAGCTTAAAATTGCCATACTCGGTTTCCATACCGCAAATATAACTATTGCGATTGCAAGCCAGCCTCTGTCGCCGAAACCGTTGTTTGTCCAAGCACCGCCGGTATAGTCCATAACAAAGTACAAACCGCCAAGCCCCGCTATTGCGCCGCCTATAACAGTAGAAAGATACTTATATTTTGTTATGTTTATGCCTGCGGCGTCCGCCGTTGCAGGGTTTTCGCCGACTGCACGCAGATTAAGTCCCGTCCTTGTACGGTTTAGCATATAAGAAGTTATAATGGCAATTATTATAGCAAGGTATGCCAAAAATCCAAGAGACAAAAATGTTTTTCCGAAAAGACCCAATTTATCGGCAAACGGGAGCTTTGCTTTATAGTAATTGCCCGTAGTTATAAGAGAAATCGAACCGGTTTCACCGAAAAAGCTTAAAAGCGATCCTCCGAAAAAGTTTCCGACGCCGATACCGAATGTGGTAAGCGCAAGTCCCGTAACATTCTGATTAACACGCAGCGTTATGGTTAAAAAGCTGTAAATAAGCGCCATAAGCGACGAACCGATAATTGATGAAATAAACGGAACCAATATGCAAAGCCACGCTGCCGGATTATCGGTATAATGCTCATAAAGATAACCGCCTATAATACCCGAAATACCGCCCATATACATAATACCGGGTATACCGAGATTAAGGTTGCCGCTTTTTTCTGTTATTATTTCACCCGTAGCACCGAAAAGCAACGGAATGCCTTGAATAATGGCGGCGTTAATAAATGCAAATATTGTTGTAAGCATTATTCAGCCTCCTTCTTAGAGCGTTTGTTTATACGGTAATTTATGAAAAATTCACAGCCGATTATAAAGAAAATTATTATTCCGGTAAGTATATCCGAAACGCTTTCGTTAAGACGGAACGCCGTTGCAATTTCACCGGCTCCCCTTTGAAGAAATACTATAAGGAAGGAGGTAAGAGTCATAACAACGGGATTAAACTTTGCAAGCCATGAAACCATTATAGCGGTAAAGCCCATACCGCCGGCAAGGTTTGTTGAAACCGTATGGTTAGTGCCGGAAACAAGTAAAAATCCTGCAAGGCCGCATACAGCGCCGGAAATAATCATTGTGCGGATTATTACCTTTTTAACATTTATTCCTATGTATCTTGCGGTGTTTTCGCTTTCGCCCACTACCGAAATTTCATAACCCTGCTTGCTGTATTTAAGATAAACAAACATTATCACCGTTACTACAGCTACCACAATTATGTTAAGAAGATACTTTTTGCCGAATAAATCCGGAAGCCAGCCGCTCTTTGTCATCTGGTTTATAACGCCCATAACGCTTGATCCGTTAGGCACCCATACCATTATGAAGAACGCAACAGGCTGAGTTGCAACATAGTTCATCATAAGGGTGAAAAGGCTTTCGTTGGTACCCCAATTTGCCTTAAAGAAAGCGGGTATAACTCCCCATATAACACCGCCTAATATGCTTGCGACCAGCATTATCGGGATTAAAAGACCGTTTGGTATGCTGTCCTTAAAATAAAACATACAGGCTGCGCTTGCGAGACCGCCTATAAGTACCTGTCCCTCTGCGCCCAGATTCCAAAAGCGCATTTTAAATGCAGGTGTAACAGCAAGGGAAATGCAAAGCAGCATTGCTATGTTCTGGAGAAGTATCCATATCTTTCTTTCGGAACCGAAGCTTCCCTCTATCATCGTTTTATAAACCTGTATAGGGTTATACTTGGTAAGTGCGATTATTACAAAAGAACAAACAATGAGCGCAGAGATAATAGCGATCGCTCTTATAATCCATGCCTTCCACCAAACTATGTCCGAGCGCTTTGTTATATGAAACAACGGCTCCCGTGTGTGCTTTTCGTTAGTTTTCATTTTCGGCGCCTCCATTCGTTCCAGTCATAAGCAATCCTATTTCATTCTTGTCGGCTGTTCTGCCGTCAAGTATGCCTGTAACCCTGCCGGATCCTATTACCATAATTCTGTCGCACAGCTCGGTTAAGACATCTAAGTCTTCACCGACAAATATAACCGCAACCCCGTTTTCTTTTTGCTTATTAAGCAGATTATATATCATATAAGAAGAATTTATGTCAAGTCCTCTTACAGGGTAAGCTGCCATAAGTACCGTAGGCGATGCGGCGATTTCACGGCCGACAAGCACCTTCTGAACATTACCGCCGGAAAGACGGCGAACAGGTGTGTTTGCATTAGGCGTTGCTATTTCAAGGTCTTTTATAATATCTTCTGCAAGCTTTTTAGGAGACTGGCGGTTTACAAATACCGATTTTCCCCTGCGGTAGCTTCTGAGCATCATATTATCTACAATATCCATATTGCCGACAAGTCCCATACCGAGTCTGTCCTCAGGTACAAAGGAAAGGCGGACACCCAAATCTCTTATCTGAATCGGGGTTTTGTCCCTAAGATTTTCACTGTCACCGGTCTTTGGATTATTATAAATTATTTCACCGCTGCTCACTTTAAGCAGACCTGCTATTGCCTCAAGCAGCTCACGCTGACCGCTGCCGGCAATACCTGCTATACCTAATATTTCTCCGCTTTTTGCTGTGAAGGTTATATCGTCAAGCACCTTGACACCGTTTTCATCGTAAAGGTCAAGTCCGTTTATAACAAGCCTGTCCGCAGTGTTTTCGGACTCGGTGCGGTCGATGTTAAGCGAAACCTTTTTGCCGACCATCATTTCTGTAAGCTGGGACTCATCGGTTTCGGCAGTTTTTACGGTGCCGATGTACTCGCCCTTGCGAAGAACGGCAACCCGGTCGGAAAGAGACAGTACTTCGTGTAGCTTGTGGGTGATAATTATTATCGCCTTGCCATCGTCACGCATACGGCGAAGCACTGCAAAAAGCTTTTGTGTTTCCTGCGGGGTAAGCACCGCTGTCGGCTCGTCAAGAATAAGTATGTCGGCTCCCCTGTAAAGTACCTTTACAATTTCAACTGTCTGTTTTTCGGAAACGGACATTTCGTATATCTTCTTATCGGGGTCTATATCAAAGCCGTACTTCTCGCTTATGCTCTTAACCCTTGCGGTTACCTTTTTAATATCGTACCTGCCATTTTCTTTAAGACCCAGCACAATATTTTCAGCGGCAGAAAATACATCAATCAGCTTAAAGTGCTGATGTATCATACCGATTTTATAATCAAATGCGTCCTTGGGGGAACGGATAACCGCTTCTTCACCGTTTATGAATATCTGTCCCTCGTCAGGATAATATATTCCCGAAAGCATATTCATAAGCGTGGTTTTGCCGCTGCCGTTTTCACCAAGGAGAGACAGAATCTCGCCGCCGTAAACCGAAAGATTTACATTTTTATTGGCTGTGATTTTGCCGAAACGCTTAGTAATTCCACGAAGTTCTATTGCCGCGTTGCTCAAATAAATCTCACCTTTCCGTTATGTTCAAAGCTCAAAACAGAGCGTATTTTTCTGCGTTCTCTTTTCAGCCCTGAGCCGTATTAAAAAACAAGTCAAGGCGGAGCGATTTTTCGCTCCGCCCAAAATGCGGTTTTAATTATTCGCTGATACCGTCGATGTATTTAATATCGAAGTAAGGAGCAGATCTGAAAGTAGATTCTTCAAACTGACCGTCCTTAACAACCTCGCTGTCCGGAGCAAAATCGCCCGTATCAACAACATCGGCTTTGTAGCTCTCGAGCTTTTTACCCTCTACGGTAAATGTGTCGGTATCAAATACCTTTAATTCGCCGGAAACAAGCTTAGCCTTAACTTCTTCAAGCTTTTCCTTTGTGCCTGCTGCTGCAACCTTTTCGTTAAGCTCGGTTAAAGCAACATAGCCTTCGGAAATGGTTCCGCAGTAATCAGCCGGAATTGTGTCGCCTTCAAGAGCGGCATTTATAATCTTCTTGAAGTAGGGTGCCCAATCGATCTTTGAAGAAATAAGAGCAGTGTTCGGTCCCATTGAAATTGTGCTTATATTGTAAGCAACATTTGGAACGCCTTTTTCTTCGCAAGCCTTAGGAGCGCCTTCAGAGTCGGCATGCTGGCTTATAAGAACGCAGCCGGAATTGATAAGGTTAAGAGCAGCCTCTTTTTCCTTAGCAATATCAAACCAAGAATTGGTGTAGGTAACCTTCATTGTAGCGGATTCGCAAACAGAACGAGCGCCGAGGAAGAATGAAGTCATACCGGAAACAACTTCGGCATAGTTGAATGCGCCTACATAACCAATAACAGCCTTATCAGCAGTGATAGTGCCTTTTTCAATCATTTCGTTAAGCTTCATACCTGCTGCAACGCCTGCGAGGTATCTGCCCTGGTAGATAGAAGCAAATGCATTGTGGAAGTTCGGGATTTTAGCGGTCTGTGCCTTTGTGCCGGTAGCGTGGCAGAACTGAACATCCGGATATTCGCCGGCAGCCTGCATTACAAAGCTTTCATGACCGAAAGAGTCTGCGAAAATCACATTACAGCCGGCATCTGCAAGCTCTGCTGCCGCTGTGTAGCAAGCGTCTGTCTCGCCGATATTGGTTTTAATGAGAACCTGATCGTCCTTAAGACCTAAATCCTTCTGAGCCTCTTTAAGAGCCTGAATGAAGTTGTTATCGTAGGTGGAGTTTTCGTCGTGCAGGCAGATAAGACCGATTTTGAACTTGTCTTTTTCAACCTTGTCCATCTTAGCCGGAACAGTCTTCTCAACCTCATCGATTGAAAGTACCTTTTTGCTTTCGCCCTTTGTGTCAGAGCTTGTGTCTTTGCTGCCGCAGCCTGCGAATGCAAAAAGCATTGCGAGGCAAAGAAGCATTGCCGTAAGTTTCTTCATAATTTTCTTCCTCCGAAAAATTATTTATTTGATAAGCGGAGCTTTTGTCCGCATTTATCCGGTTACTTGCGGAAAACGATTTCACCGTTCTCCATACTGTCTATTATCGCAAGAGATTCAACCTTTATGCCATCTGCACGCAACTCGTCGCCGCCGTGCTGAAATCCCTTTTCAATCGCACAGGACGCACCCGCAAGCGACGCCCCTGCCTGATTTACTATATCGATAAGACCCCTTAATGCCTTGCCGTTTGCAAGAAAATCATCCACTATCAGAATTCTGTCGTTCGGTTTCAAATAGTCCTTTTCAACAACAACATTATAATCAGTGCCGTGTGTATAGGAATGAACGACCGTCTTATAAACATCACCCGAAACATTGCTTGATTTATGCTTTTTTGCAAAAACCATAGGCACCCGCATAGCTGCGCCCGCACCGACCGCTATTGCTATTCCCGAGGTTTCGATGGTAAGTATTTTAGTAACTTCGTCTTCCTTAAAAAGCTTTGCTATTTCCTTTCCCATTTCCATAGTAAATTCCACATCTATCTGATGATTGAGAAAAGAACCGACCTTAAGGATATTTCCGGGAAGAACCGTTCCCTCTTTGATTATCTTTTGCTCTAAGGCTTTCATAAAATTGCGAATTCTCCTTTTAAGAAAGCAAAAACAGACTTTATTAAAAAAGTCTGTTTGCCAATAATAAAAACGCTCAAACTCAGGTCCTTAATATAACCTGTGATATAAGCAACCAATAGTCGCAACTTAAAGGCGTGCGGTAGAAACATTTGGGCCACAATCCAAACCTATATTGGCAAAACTATTAAATTTTCCGTAACATTATCGTAACACAGCTTGTCCCCAAAGTCAACAAATCCCGACATTTTTTTAAAAGTTTGTTCATAATTACAATTTAAAAATATTCGAGAGGTCCAAATTGTCAAAAATAACAATTAAGCTGTATTTCAAATATTTAAAACCGCAAAATCATATGAATTAATTTTAAGCCTGCAATTTTCCGCCTTATTTCCGAACACCGACTTGGCATTTGCATATTCCTTCGGAACCGGAATTTCTGCGGGCGAATTTCCTGCGTTTACCGCCGTAAGCACAGTATTTCCGCCTTTTTTGCGAATAAAGGCAAAAACCGCATTATCGGCATAAACAGGCACAAAATCCCCTGACGCAAACGCCGCCGATGACCGCCTGAACTGCCCTAAAGACTTATAAAAGCTTACAAGCTCTTGGTTTTCTCTGCCCCATGGATAGCCTGCACGGCAAAACGGATCGCCATAGCCCGCAAGACCTGCCTCGTCGCCGTAATAAACGGAAGGCACGCCCGGGAGTGTAAACTGCAAAACTGCGGCAAGCTTTAACAGTTTTACGCCTTTTTCGTATTGCTCGTTACTTAAATACTGTTCCGATTGCCATTTGCGGTCTCCCGTATTCGACATATCGCTTGCGAGAACGGTTAAAATTCTCGCCGTATCATGAGTGCCTATATGGTTCATCAAAAGCTTTACCGCCTGCGGCGGATAATTTTCCAAAATATTAAGCACCGTGTTTAAAAGTCCCTGTGAATTGCCGTTTTTTACAAAATCGACTATCGCATTTGCAAACGGATAGTTCATAACCGAATCAAGCTGACGGCCTCTTAAAAATCTGCGGCGGCTTCCGTAGCTGATTTTATTTGTTGCGTCTTCCCACACTTCGCCCAAAAGATAATTATTTTCATCTTCTGCCTTTACCGCAAGGCGTATTTTATCGAGAAATTCATCGGGCAGCTCATCCGCAACATCAAGCCGCCAGCCCTTTATCCCTTTTTTAAGCCAATATCTTATCACGCCGTTTTCGCCGGTAATGAAATCGGAAAAGGACAGATCGTTTTCCTCGGTCTCCGGGAGAGACGGAACACCCCACCAACAGGCATATCCCGTCGGGTAATTGCCGAACTTATACCAGCTTCGGTAAGGCGAGCTTTCGGAATTTGCGGCACCTTCACCGCTGTATCTGTGCTTTGAGTTGAAATATATGCTGTCGTCCCCCGTATGGGAGAAAACGCCGTCCAGCACCAAATAAATACCCTGTTTTTTCGCCGCTTTTATAAGCGAAACAAGCTCCTCCTGTGTTCCGAGTGAGGGGTCTGTCTTCATATAATCGGCAGTGTTATAGCGGTGATTGGAGTGCGCCTCGAATATAGGGTTCAAATAAATGCAATTTACGCCGAGCGATTTAAGATAAGGCAGCTTTTCTTCTATTCCTTTAAAATCTCCGCCGTAATAATCGTTTCCGAGCGTGCATTTTTCGGGTATCTGACGGTATTCGGGCTGCTTATACCAATCTTTACAAATATACCTGTCCTCCGGTACATTTTGTTTCTTTTCGCCCGAACTGAAAAAACGGTCGGGGAAAATCTGATAAATAATTCCGCCGTCAAGCCAATCGGGAGTTTTAAAGCTGCGGTCATAAACGGTAAGCTGCCACCAGCCGCCGTCACCAGAGACTATTCCGAGCGAGGTATCAGTCTTTGAAACGCAAAAATCACCGTAATCGCTTGTATATCTGAACTGATACCAATAAAGTCCTTCGCCGAGGGTTATTTCACCCTCGTAAAATCTGTATTCGTCAAGCCAACCCGATGCGTTAAGTCTTAATTCCCTTACAGCTTCGCAGCTGTCATTTCTGAGCTTCAGGTAAGCATTATGTACCCTTGCGTCCTTATGGAGCAACAGCTTTAGCCGAAGGGTTTCCCCTTCGGCTAAAGCTCCGAGTTTATCTCTGTAAATAGGATTTCTTGAATCAAACGGATAATATTGCATACTGTTATTTTACTTCTGTTAAGTGCCAGATATTCTTTGCATATTCTTCTATTGAACGGTCAGCAGAGAATATACCGGATTTTGCAATATTAGTAAGCGACATCTTGTTCCATGTTTCACGGTCTGTGTATAGAGCGCTTGCCTTTTGCTGAGTTGCTCGGTAATCCGCAAAGTCTGCAAGAGCCATATAAGTGTCGTGAGTCTTAAGAGTATTGTAAATATTATCAAACGGCTGACCGGCTATACCCTTGCCGATGAAATCAAGTGCCTCACGCAGCTCGGCATTGTTGTTGTAGTATTGCATGGGGGAATAACCGTTCTTTTGCAGTGCCAGAACCTCAGGCGTCTGCATACCGAAAATCAGTATATTATCATCGCCTACGGCTTCGTGTATCTCGACATTTGCCCCATCTTCTGTACCTAAAGTAACAGCGCCGTTCATCATAAGCTTCATATTGCCGGTACCGCTTGCCTCAGTAGATGCAAGTGAAATCTGCTCGCTTATATCGGCAGACGGAATCATAAGCTCCGCCATTGTAACCCTGTAATCCTCAAGGAACAGAATTTTAAGCTTATCGTTTACGGAACGGTCATTATCAATAACCGTAGAAAGCTTATATATCATTTGAATTATCTCTTTTGCAAAGAGGTAGCCTGCTGCAGCCTTAGCGCCGAAAATATAGGTTTTAGGCGTGAAATCGGCATTCGGATTATTCTTTAAATACAGATATTCCGAAATTATATTAAGTGCATTAAGATGCTGACGCTTATATTCGTGCAGACGCTTTACCTGCATATCGAATATAGAATCGGGATCAAGTATTACCGAGGAAGTCTCTTTAACATAGTCGGCAAACCGAACCTTGTTATTTCTCTTTATTTCCTCTAATCTCTTAAGAACGGTTTTATCGTCCTTAAATGCCATCAGCTTTTCAAGTTCCTCGGCATTCTTTACAAAGCCGTTTCCTATCAGCTCGGTAAGGTACGAGGTGAGCTCCGGATTTGCCTGACAGAGCCAACGACGGTGAGCTATACCGTTTGTTACATTCGTGAACTTGTCGGGAGTCATTTTTGCGTAATCCTTGAAAAGCTCGTTTACAAGTATTTCGCTGTGAAGTCTTGAAACACCGTTTACGGTATGGCAAGCCGCAACGCAAAGGTTCGCCATCCTTATAACACCGCTTTGGATTATTGCGGTACGCTCAACCACAGCAGGATCGCCGGTACGGGAAAGAACCTCACCCCTGAAGCGGCGGTCTATTTCCTTTATTATCTGATAAATACGGGGTATGCGCTCTTTAATAAGCTCCTCAGACCAGCACTCAAGAGCCTCCGGCATAACGGTATGATTTGTGTATGCAACGGTGCGGGTCACAAGATCCCACGCTTTATCCCAGCCGTAACCGCATTCATCAAGAAGAAAGCGCATAAGCTCGGGGATTGAAAGGGTCGGATGGGTATCGTTTATATGAATAGCAACCTTATCGGGCAGATTGTCAAGAGTGTTGTACTTTCTTAAATGACGGTTGAGTATATCCTGTACCGATGCGGAAACAAGGAAATACTGCTGACGCAGTCTTAAGGATTTACCCTCTACATGGTTATCCTCGGGGTAAAGCACCTTCGAAATAGTCTCGGTCATAGCACGCTGTTCAAGCGCCCTTACATAGTCGCCCTGATTAAATGCAGACATATCAAAGTCCTGACATTCCGCACTCCAAAGTCTTAAAACATTTACGGTTTTACCGTCTTTTCCGGCAACCATAAGGTCATAAGGAATAGCGTGAACGGTGTGATAACCCGTATGCTCGATATGATGATAGCTTCCGTCCCACCATTCGTTTATTTTGCCGTCAAAATGAACATCAACAGCCGATGCCGGACGCTGTTCAAGCCAAACGCCGCCGCCCGGAAGCCAGAAATCCGGCATTTCGGTCTGCCATCCGTCAACCAGCTTCTGACGGAAAATACCAAGCTCATAGCGTATGCAATAACCCATTGCAGGATATCCGCCGGTTGAAAGCGCATCTAAAAAACAGGCTGCCAAACGGCCGAGTCCCCCGTTGCCGAGCCCTGCGTCCGGTTCAAAGTCATAAAGCTTATCAAGCTTAACCTTGAATTTTGACAGCGCTTTACGCATAGTATCGGTAAGGTCAAGGTTAAAAAGCGTATTTTTAAGTGAACGCCCCATCAAAAATTCCATACTGAGATAATAAACGGTCTTTGCCTCCTCGGCGTCCGCAGCCTTTTTGAATTCCGCACGGCGGTCACTCATTATTTCAAGCAGAACAAGCACGCAGGCTTTATAGAAAAGCTCATCTGACGCCTGATCGGGAGTTACGCCGAAGTTGTGTGACAGCTTGCGCTCTATCATAGACGAAAGAGCTGTAATGGTGTATTTAGTCATAAAAGCATCTCCTATACTTATTAAAATTATTATTTACAATAATATGATACAATATTCGCACGGTTTTTTCAAGATGTAACTGCAACTATTATTAGACGAATAATTATATATATTCAACAAAAAAATGGTTTAATATACATAAAATCAAAAAAAATTAGTCATTTGTCACAATAAATGAGCGATTTTCGAATATAATAAAAGGCCTCCCGTTTAAGGAGACCGTAAATCAGATTTCCTCGGTGCTTTCGCACTCAAGATAATCGCCCTTGATGCGGTTTTTATTGATCACCTGATCAATTACAACAAGCGCACCGAAAACCGCAGCCGCAACTGCAAAAACAGAAAAAACAAATTTTAACAAGCCTTTCATGTGAAAACCACCTTTCTATTATGTATTATTATAGCAGTATATCGTCAAAATGTCAATCACATAAAGGGTGCAAATATATGAAGAATCGCCTGTTTTAACCGCAGCTTAACCGGTCTTTTTTTCCAATCCGCAATATTAATCTCCTGCGATTCTCCGAAAAGTTCCTCAAACTGCTTTTTAATATCAAGCACCGTTTCATTATCGCACACCCAAGCTCCGCATTCAAAATGAAAAATAAAGCTTCGGTAATCCATATTAACAGTTCCTACAGTGGCGATTTTATCGTCCGAAAGGAAAAGCTTTGAATGTATAAATCCGGGAGTATACTCGTATATTTTTATGCCTGCCTCAAGCAATTCAAGGTAATTATACTGGGTCACGGGATGAACATACCATTTATCGGGTATGTGCGGAGTGATAATTCTTACATCTATTCCCGATTTAGCCGCCATTCTAAGCACCGTTGTCATAGTATTATCTATTATAAGATAAGGCGAAGCAATATAAACATATTTCTGTGCGGTATTGAGTATCTGCATATAAATACCCTCTGCAGGGTTTTTATCGTTTAACGGATCGTCACAGTAGGGAAGCACAAATCCGTCATCGGCGCTGTTGCAATCGGAAAAATGAGACTTAATATCTATCTGTTTGCCGGTGGTAAATTCCCACATACAGCAAAACATCGCAAGAAAGCTTTTAACAGCGTCTCCTTTTAGCATAATTCCGCTGTCGAGCCAATGCCCGAAGCGAACCATACGGTTTATATATTCATCCCCGATATTAAATCCGCCGGTAAATGCGGTGCAGCCGTCTATAACCACAATTTTGCGGTGATTACGGTTGTTCATAAATATATTCATCGATGGCTTTATAGGATTAAAAACCGAAACCTCGATTTTTTCTTCCCTTAAGGTTGTAATGAAATTTTTATGCTGGCGTTTTATGGAACCGAAATCGTCGAAAATAATCTTTACCTCAACGCCTTGTTCAATCTTTTGTTTAAGAATTTTGTGTATCTCGTCCCACATATATCCTTCGGCGAGAATAAAAAATTCCATATAAATATATTTCTGCGCTTTGCCGAGTTCTTCTAAAAGCTTTTCGAATATTTTTTCACCGGGAGACAAATATTCGGTTTTTGTATGTCCGTAAAGCGGATAGCCCGATTCCCCCGAAAGATAATCCGCCTGTCTTGAATGAAACATATCGTAATAACGAAGCTTATCCCTTTGCTTGCTGTCGTCCGCAAGCAAAGGAAGATAATGTGATTCGCAAAGCTCCATTTTTTTACGCAGATGCGGCATAACCCTTCCGCCGCCCCACAAAAGGAAGACAGAAATGCCGAAAACGGGAAATATAAGTATAAAAATTATCCATGTAATTTTATGGCTCGGGTTACCCCTGCGGTTGACAATATAAATAACCGTAACCGCACCTGCAAGCATTGACAACGCATAAAGTGCCGCAGATTTAGCAGTTATATTATAAAGCACAAAGAAAAGAAACACCAGCTGTAAAAGCAACAAAAACGCCGAGACTATAATCCTCGTCTGTATTCTTATACCTCTTTTTCTTTCTCTCAAGCGATAATCACCTCACATATTCGGAATTATATCATAAAACAAATAATTTTTCAATTCATATAAATCACTTGTTATCGACAATATTTTTTGGTATAATGATGAAGTAAACAATACAATTAAACAAAGGAGTGTATTTATGTTTGAAGAAAAGTACAAGCTTTGGTGTGAAAAAGCCGTTAATGACCCCGACCTTGTTTCGGAGCTTAACGATATGAAAGATAACGGGGACGCTATATCCGATGCATTCTATAAAGACCTTGAGTTCGGTACGGGCGGTCTCAGAGGAGTTATCGGCGCCGGAACAAACCGTATGAATGTTTATACGGTAGGCAAGGCGTCTCAGGGCCTTGCGGCATATGTAAACTCGGTTACAAAAAGCGGCAAGGTTGCCATAGCTTATGACAGCCGTATAAAATCAGAGCTTTTTGCCAGAACTGCGGCGTCAATATTTGCCGCAAACGGCATTAAGGTATATATCTATAAAGAGCTTATGCCTACTCCTATGCTTTCTTTTGCGGTAAGAAGGCTTAAATGCGACGCAGGCGTAGTGGTAACCGCAAGCCATAATCCCGCAAAATACAACGGATATAAGGCTTACGGTCCGGACGGCTGCCAGTTAGGTCTTGAAGCTGCCGATTATGTTCTTTCCATTATGAATAAGGTTGATATTTTCGACGATGTAAAAACAACCGACTTTGAAAAGGCAGTAGCCGACGGCAAAATAGAATATATCGGCGATGATATTATAAACGAATATCTTGATTGCGTTATGGCGTGCCGTGTTGTGCCGAACGCAGATGTAAGCAATCTTAAAGTGATATACACCCCTCTTCACGGAAGCGGCAACAAGCCCGTAAGGAAAATTTTAAGCAAAATCGGCGTGACAAATGTTACCGTTGTGCCCGAGCAGGAAAAGCCTGACGGCAATTTCCCAACAGCACCTTATCCGAACCCCGAGATAAGACAGGCATTTGAGTGTGCGCTTAAGCTTGCAAAGGACATAAAGCCGGATTTACTGCTTGCCACCGATCCCGACTGCGACCGTGTCGGCATAGCAATACCGGACAAGGATGAGTACAAACTGTTTTCCGGCAATGATGTGGGCGCTCTGTTGCTTGACTTTGTACTTTCAAGAAGAAAAGAGAACGGAACCCTGCCCAAAAATCCGATTGCGGTAAAAACAATAGTTTCAACCGAGCTTTGCAGAAAAATTGCGGACAATTACGGCTGTGAGCTTATTGATGTACTTACCGGATTTAAGTTTATCGGTGAACAGATAACCGAGCTTGAAAAGAAGGGCGAGGAAAGCCGTTATGTATTCGGATTTGAAGAAAGCTACGGCTATTTGGGCGGCACCTATGTGCGTGATAAGGACGCCGTAATAGGCTCTATGCTTATTTGCGAAATGGTGGCGTTTTATAAAGCTCAGGGAAAGAGCCTTATTGATGTGCTTGACGGTCTTTACAAAAAATACGGTTATTACCTTTGCACGCAAAAAAGCTTTACTTGCGAGGGTGAAAGCGGCATGAATCAAATTAAGGGTATAATGACCGACCTTCGCAGCAACCCGCCGACGGAGATTAACGGTCACAAGGTAGTAAAGCGTGACGATTACGATGTATCGGTCAGCTATGATACCGTAACCGGCAATGAGAATAAGATTACTTTGCCGAAGTCAAATGTTCTTTGCTATTATATGGAGGACGGCAGCTCGCTGATCGTCCGTCCTTCGGGAACGGAGCCGAAAATCAAAATGTATTTAGGCTCTGTGGGAAAGACTATGGAGTCCTCAGAAAAAGAGCTTTCACTGCTCGCAGATGCAGGAACAAAGCTTCTCGGATTTTAATTATATTAAAAAACACTGCAGACAAAAAGTCTGCAGTGTTTTTTTGCCCCTAAACGAATAAATCACGGGAGCAGGAGAAATTATTTAAGTCCCAAAACCGAAAGCGGAGACGCCGGCTGTTCATTTTTACATACCTCAAAATGCAAATGGCTTTGATCGGCACATT
>JAFOYI010000014.1 GCA_017391425.1 Clostridia bacterium
CCCGACGCCAAGGTAGTGTTTATAGGACCCTGCACCGCTAAGAAAATGGAGTTCCAAAAGGAAGAAGTCAGACCGTATATAGACTGTGTTATCACCTTTGAGGAACTGCAGGCTCTGTTCGACAGCCGTGACCTTGAAATTACGGAAATGGACGAGGGCGTTCTTGATAACGCTTCGTATTTCGGAAGAATATTTGCCCGCTGCGGCGGACTTTCCGATGCGGTTGCCGAAGCCTTAAAGGAACAGGGAATAACCGATTTCGAGCTTAAGGGCGTTTCCTGCGACGGAATTGAGCAGTGTAAAATAGCTTTGCTTAAAGCAAAACGCAAGCTGTCCGACGCTAACTTTATAGAAGGTATGGCGTGCATCGGCGGCTGTATAGGCGGCGCAGGCTGTCTTACACACGGCGAAAAGAATAAGCTTCAGGTTGATAAATACGGTATGGAGGCACACGAAAAAACCATAACCGACGCAATCAGCCAGCTCGGAAATGTTAAATAGAATTTTATTGCACTCAGCCGCAGAATTTTCTGCGGCTGATTTTCGTGCGGTGTAAAATTAACAGAATGGTTATAAATATCATGCCTGCCGTGCTTGAAAAAAATATGTTTTTATAGTATAATAAATTGATTAGTGTAAAAAGGAGCGGTATGTTTGACAAAGGCAGACTTTAATACCGATAATTATGCCGAGCAGAGTGCTTATGCGGACCGTGTTAAAACGCTGGCATTAAAAAAATACGGTAAACAACCGGCGGCTTGCGTTGTGACATTCGGGTGTCAGCAAAATGTCAGCGATTCGGAACGGCTAAAGGGTATGCTTGTTAATATGGGCTATTCCCTTACCGATAAGGAAGAGGAAGCACAGTTTATTATTTTCAATACATGTGCCGTCCGTGAGCATGCGGAGGACAGGGTTTACGGCAATGTTGGCGCAACAAAGGCGCTTAAACGGAAAAATCCCGATATTATTGTGGCGGTTTGCGGCTGTATGGCGCAAAGGCAAAGTGTTGCGGATAAAATAAAACAGAGCTATCCGTATGTGGATATGGTGCTTGGCACACAGGTACAGCACAGACTTCCCGAATTTATTTACAGGCGGCTTTCGGGTTCGGGCAGAATTTTTGATTTAACCCTTGAAAACGGGGAAATTCCCGAAGGTGTCCCGATAAAAAGGGACGGCACATTTAAGGGTTGGCTCCCCATTATGTACGGTTGCAATAATTTCTGCACATACTGTATAGTGCCGTATGTCAGGGGCAGGGAACGCTCAAGAGCGCCGGAGCAGATAATAAACGAGGCTAAGCAGATGATAGCCTCCGGCTGTAAGGATATTACGCTTTTAGGGCAAAATGTCAATTCCTACGGCAAGGGCGAGGAGCACGGGCTTAACTTTTCCGGACTGCTCAGAAAAATCAATGAGCTTGACGGTGATTTCAGAATACGCTTTATGACCTCGCATCCGAGGGACTGCACAAAGGAGCTTATAGATACCGTGCGTGACTGCGAAAAGGTGAGCAGTCATTTGCATTTGCCGTTTCAGAGCGGAAGCGACAGGATACTTAAAATAATGAACCGCCATTACGACAGAAAAAGGTATCTTGAGCTTGTGAATTATGCAAAAGAGCAAATACCCGATTTGGCACTTACCACGGATATTATAGTGGGATTCCCGGGCGAGACCTACGAGGACTTTAAGGAAACCCTCAGCCTTGTTAAAGAGGTGGAGTTTTCCTCGCTTTTCACATTTATTTATTCTCCGAGAGAGGGCACGCCGGCTGCAGCTATGGACGACCCTGTTTCAAGAGAGGAAAAGGGTAAATGGTTTTCAGAGCTTTTAAAGGTTCAGGAGGAAATAGCGGAGAAAAACGAGCCTAAGCTTGTCGGGAAAACCTACAGGGTTCTTTGCGACGCAGTCGGAAGCGAGGACGGCTATATGTCCGGACGGAATTCCGGCACTGCGGTAATTGAGTTCCCGGGTGAAAAAGACCTTCTCGGAAGCTTTGTTACAGTTAAAACCGAAGAGTATTCGGGCGTATTAAAAGGTAAAATTATCTGAAAGGAAAATAATTATGAACGTTATTGAACAGGCAAGAGAATTAGGAAAGGCAATACAAAGGGACGAGCGTTTTATACGCTATGCAAAGGCAAGAATTGCAAACGACGATAATAAGGAATTACAGGACGCAATAGGTCAATTTAACCTTACCCGTATGGAGCTTGACAGGGAAGTCGGTTCAGACAATAAGGATGAAGTAAAGGTTATGGAGCTTAACGAAAAGCTCCGCAAAATATACAGCGAAATTATGTCCGCTCCGGCAATGGTCGAGTACAACACGGCAAAAGCAGAGCTTGATACAATGGTAAACGAGGTTAATGTGATTATTTCAAAGTCTATTGACGGAGAGGATCCCGAAACCTGCGATACAAGCTCGGGCTGTACAGGCAGTTGCTCCACCTGCGGCGGATGCCACTAAGCGGATTTTAAACATTAAAGCGGAAGCGGGGAAGTTAAATGGCTGAGATGTCTCCTATGATTAAGCAGTATCTTGAAATTAAGTCGCAGAATGATGACAGTATACTTTTCTTCCGTGTCGGCGACTTTTACGAGATGTTTTTTGACGATGCCAAAACGGCGTCGGACGAGCTTGATTTGGTTTTAACCGGCAAGGATTGCGGACAGGAAGAAAGGGCGCCTATGTGCGGCGTGCCTTATCACAGCTGTGAAGCGTATATAGCACGCCTTGTCGAAAAGGGACACAAGGTTGCAATCTGCGAACAGGTTGAGGACCCTGCAACGGCAAAATCCCTTGTGAAACGGGATGTAATAAGAGTCATTACACCGGGCACTGTAATTGAGGATAATATGCTTGAAGAGGGCAGAAACAATTACCTTGCCGCCGTTGCCGTTAAGGAAACGGGTATAGGTCTTTGCTTTACGGACGCATCTACCGGCGAATGCCATGTAACCGAGATCCCATCGGACAGTATTGAATCCGGCGTTTGCGACGAGCTGATGCGTTTTTCCCCAAGGGAGATTTTGGTGGGCGAATCCTTAAAAACAGTTTCCTCGCTGCTTTGGGATTTTATAGGCAAAAACCTCGGTGCTACCGTTACTGTAAGACCCGAGCGCAGCTTTGATACAAATTTTACAGAACCGATATATTCCGGAAATTTCGGTGTTTCTGAGCTTGAGGGACTCGGAATAGAACGGGGCGGAGCCAAGGCGTCCGCTTTCGGTGCGGTAATAGAATATCTTTACGAAACGGGAAAAAGCACCGATATTTCGGTAAACAAAATCGATGTTTATTCGGACAAGCAGTTTATGCGCCTTGATATGACGGCGATACGCAACCTCGAAATTACCGAGACTATGCGTTCGAAGTCTAAAAAAGGCTCGCTTTTGTGGGTGCTTGATAAAACAAGAACCGCAATGGGAAAGCGCCTTATGCGCTCGTGGATGGAAAAACCGCTTTTAAATATTACACAGATAAATCTCAGGCAGAACGCAGTTGAGGAGCTTTGTGCCGATACGGTTTTAAGAGGTGAGCTTTCGGAGGGACTTTCGGGAGTTCGTGATGTAGAGCGTATTATAACCAAAACGGTTTACGGCACGGCGTCTCCTAAAGACCTGTTGGCAATTTCCGCAACCGCACACAGATTTCCTATAATAAAGAACCTGCTTGCAGATTCAAAATGCAAGCTGCTTAAAGAAATTTGTAACAACATAGATACGCTTGAGGATATTTCGTCCCTTATAGATTCGGCGATCAGTGAAAAAGCCTCCATAGCCGTAAGGGACGGCAATATTATAAAGGACGGATATAACGAAGAGGTTGACCGTCTGCGCAGTGATATGAAGCACGGCACCGGATTTATAGACGAAATTGAGGCAAGAGAAAGAGAACGCACCGGAATCAAGAACCTAAGGGTGCGGTATAACAAGGTTTTCGGATATTATATAGAGGTTACAAATTCCTTCCTTGATAAAGTGCCTGAGGATTACATAAGAAAACAGACGCTCACTAACTGCGAGCGGTTTATAACCGAGGAGCTTAAGGGCATTGAAAAGCGTGTTCTTACCGCTAAAGACCGTATTGTACAAATAGAGTATGAATTGTTTGACGGTGTAAGGAAAAAAGCGGCGGCAGAGCTTAAGCGTTTCCAACAAACGGCGTCTGCAATAGCTAAAATTGATGTTTTGCGTTCATTTGCCGAGGTTTCGGTAAACAACCGATATGTAAGACCGCTTGTGAATGACGGCGGCACTGTAAGAATAATTGCCGGCAGACACCCGGTTGTAGAACAGGTTATAAGCACACCCTTTGTTGCAAACGATACACTGCTTAATATGCAGGATGACCGCTGCGCCGTAATAACCGGACCTAATATGGCGGGCAAATCCACATATATGCGGCAGGTGGCAATAATTGTGCTTATGGCACAAACCGGTTGCTTTGTTCCGGCGCAGTCGGCAGAAATAGGTCTTGTTGACGCAATATTTACAAGGGTAGGCGCATCGGACGACCTTGCGGCAGGTAAATCCACTTTTATGGTGGAAATGAGCGAGGTAGCGGATATACTTAAAAACGCAACAAAGAAAAGTCTGCTTATTCTTGATGAAATCGGCAGAGGAACTTCTACATTTGACGGTATGTCGATTGCCCGTGCGGTGCTTGAATATGTGAACGATAAAAAAAGATTGGGCGCAAAGGCACTCTTTGCCACCCATTATCATGAGCTTACGGAAATGGAAAATGAGCTTTCCGGAATTAAAAATTACAACATCGCCGTAAAAAAACGGGGCGACGATATAACATTTTTAAGAAAAATTATAAGAGGCGGAGCTGATGACAGCTACGGTATAGAGGTTGCTAAATTAAGCGGCATACCGAATGAGGTCATACAGCGTGCCAAGCAAATACTTAAAAAGACCGAATCGGAAGGTATAGTTACATATAAAACCGCCGCTCCGGCGGAAATGCAGCTGCCTATCGAAATGCAGCAGGCAGAGGAAATTATGGACGAGCTTAAAACGCTTGATGTTAATACGCTTACCCCGATAGAGGCTATGCAGATTCTCTTTGATTTTGCCAATAAGGCTAAATCGCTGTAATGAAAGGACGGTGTGAAAATGCCGAAAATCAATGTACTTCCAAAGCAGGTGGCGGAGCTTATAGCCGCAGGCGAGGTGGTTGAACGGCCGGCTTCGGTTATAAAGGAGCTTGTTGAAAACTCGATAGACGCAAAGGCGTCCAACATAATGGTTGAAATACAGCACGGTGGGATATCATACATACGCATTACGGACGATGGGTGCGGTATATCGTCGGAGGATGTTCCGAAAGCATTTTTACGCCATGCAACGAGCAAGATTATATCTGACAGAGATTTAAATTCGATTTCCACCTTGGGCTTCAGGGGCGAGGCTCTTGCGGCGGTTTCTTCCGTTTCACGGGCGGAGCTTTTTACAAAACCGCACGGCGAGACGCTCGGGACTCACTATAAAATCGAGGGCGGCACGGAAACCCTTTGCGAGGAGGCAGGTTGTCCCGACGGTACGACCATAATAATACGGGATATTTTTTACAATACCCCCGCAAGAATGAAATTTCTTAAAAAGGATGTATCCGAGGCAAATGCGGCTGCGGCGGTTGTAGACAGAATTGCGCTTTCGCATCCGGAAATTGCTTTTAAGTTTATAAGGGACGGCAAGCAAACCCTTAACACCTCGGGCGACGGTAAGGTGAACGGAACCGTATACAGCGTTTTGGGGCGTGAATTTTCAGGTACGCTTATTCCGGTTAAGGGTACGCTTGACAAAATAGAGGTAGAGGGTCTTACCTGCAAGCCTGTTTCGTGCAGACCTACAAGAAACTATCAGTTTGTGTTTTTGAACGGGAGATTGGTACGCTCGGGTACAGTTACCGCAGCGGCGGAGCAGGCGTATAAAAACAGTGCAATGATAGGGAAATTTCCCGGTTTTGTGCTGTACCTCACAGTGCCGTTTGATACTGTTGATGTAAATGTTCATCCGGCAAAGACCGAGGTTCGCTTTTCGGATGAACGCCGTATTTTCGACGCCGTTTATTCCGCAGTTAAAAATGCGATTGTCTCCGGTGATACAAGACCGGAGGTAAAATTAAAGCCGCCGTCATTCAATCCGTTTGAAAGACTTAAAAAAGAGGAGTACACCCAACAGCCGATAGACAAACCTACCATTGCGGAGAAAATTTACGGCACAGGTTTACATAATAATGCGAAGCCTGTTTTAAGGGATGACAGTATACCCTCTTTTGTAAATAACTATTCGACCGTAGGACCAAGGGGCGAAAAGGTTGAAGCTACGGTGCAACCGCAATATCCGCCTACACCTGTAAACACTCGGGAGACGGAGATAAAAGAGAAAATTGCGGTTGACATAACAAAAGAGGAGGGAAACGAAAAGCCTGAAATAATACTGATAGGCGAAGCGTTTTCAACCTACATAATAGTGCAAATGGGCAGCAGCGTTTTTATGATAGATAAGCACGCCGCTCACGAGCGAATAATATTCAATGATTTAAAAAAACACATCACCCCGGCGCCGCAGGCACTTCTTACTCCAGTAACCTTAAATCTTGATCCCGAAGAATACGGAGCGGTTATTTCAAATACAGCGCTTTTAAAGGACGCAGGCTTTGAGGTTGAAGATTTCGGTAATTCTTCCGTTCGGGTTTTCACCGTTCCTTCTTCGCTTACCAAAGAGGATGTAGAAGGTCTTTTGAGTGAGCTTGCCGAAAATCTTCTTAAAAAATCTGTTGCCGAGGTTGAAAGGCTTGAAGATATATACCACACAGTAGCCTGCCGCAGTGCGATAAAGGCAGGAAATAAGCTTTCGCCGCTTGAAATGAAAAAATTAGCCGAAAGGGTGCTTTACTCGGACGATATAATGTACTGTCCGCACGGCAGACCCGTAGCTTTTGAAATTAAAAGGCGTGAGCTTGAAAAGCAGTTTGGGCGTATACAATGAGCGGAATTAAAACAGTATTTATAGTGGGACCGACCGCCTCCGGTAAAACCGAGCTTGGCATAAAGCTTGCAAAAAAATTTAACGGAGAAATAATATCTGCCGATTCAATGCAGATATATAAAAATA
>JAFOYI010000015.1 GCA_017391425.1 Clostridia bacterium
CGCTCCTTGAAAAATACGGAATAAAGGCTCTTATTCTGGATGTCGATAATACTCTTTCCACACATCACGGTCAGGTTTTGACCGACGGACTTGAAAATTGGCTTAAAGAAATGAATTCCGCCGGAATAGGTCTTGTAATACTTTCAAACTCTAAGGAGGAACGGGTAAAGCCGTTTGCGGAAAAAATCGGGCTTGATTATATAAGTCTCGGACTTAAGCCGTTGCCTTTCAGATTTTCCCGTGCCGTTTGCAAGCTGAAAAGCAAAAAGGAAGAGACGGCGATTGTCGGCGACCAAATTTTTACCGATACCTTGGGCGGTAACGCTTACGGGGTTAAGACAATTCTTCTTGACCCTATAAAACCCGAAGCTTCGCTTCGATTCAGATTTAAAAGAAAGCTTGAAAGATTAGTCTTTAAGATATACCATATAAAGAATACGGAGGAATAACAAATGCCGAAATTCGGTCCTGCCGGTAATGCGGCAAGCTTTTCCGAAATGGGCTATAAAAACAGCCTTGATGTGCCGGATTACATTGTCAGAATGGGATTAGACTGCTATGAATACCAATGCGGACGGGGTGTAAATATAGGTGAGGATAAAGCAATGCTCCTCGGTCAAAAGGCGGCTGCGGCAGGGATAGGTCTTTCGCTGCATGCACCGTATTATATCTCAATGTCGTCTGTTGAGGAAGAAAAGCGAAAAAATTCCGTTAATTACATTTTGGCGTCTGCCCGTGCGGTAAATGCAATGGGCGGTAACAGAATTGTTGTTCACACCGGTTCTTGCGGAAAAATTTCAAGGGAAGAGGCACTTTCGCTTGCAAAGGATACAATGCGTATGGCGATAGACGCACTCGACAGTGAGGGACTTTCAAATATACACATTTGTCCCGAAACTATGGGTAAAGTAAATCAGCTTGGCACGCTTGACGAGGTTTTGGAGCTTTGCCTGCTTGATGAGAGACTTATTCCGTGTATCGATTTCGGTCATCTTAATGCAAGGGATTTAGGATGCCTTAAAGAATTTTCGGATTATGAAAATATATTTGTTAAAATTAAGGACAAGCTCGGTGAAAGCAGACTGAAATGCTTTCATTCCCATTTTTCAAAGATTGAATATACCGCAGGCGGCGAAAAACGCCACCTGACCTTTGAGGATACTGTTTACGGTCCCGATTTTGAGCCTGTAATGGAGCTTGTATTAAAATACGGGTGCGA
Organism: Clostridia bacterium; assembly: GCA_017391425.1. Taxonomy (GTDB): domain Bacteria; phylum Bacillota; class Clostridia; order Oscillospirales; family Acutalibacteraceae; genus UBA737. The sequence continues at coordinate 1,220 of JAFOYI010000015.1, forward strand.
CCCGACCTTTATATGTGAATCTGCCGGTACACAGGCAGAAGACGCCAAAAAAATGAAGGATTACTATAATTCTATTATATAGGAGTGAATTTGGTATGATCTGGCACAGCACCTCTACTGCCGATATACTTGCCGAGCTTGAGGTTGACGATAAAAAAGGTTTGCCCAACGGCGTTGCGGATATGCGGCTTCAGATAAACGGCAAAAATGTTATTTCCAATATTGAAAAACCGACCTTTTTAAAACGGTTCGGAATGCAGTTTAAAAGTAAAATCGTTATTTTTCTTATAGCTGTTGCATTGATTTCGTTTGTAGTTTCTCTTGTGTATAACGAGGTCAACAGCTTTTCTCCTTTACTTATAATAGGTATTGTTGTGATGAATGCGGCGTTGAGCGCCTATCAGATGCACAACTGCGACGATGCGCTCGACAGTATGAAAAACTACACCAATCCGTCTACTTCTGTTTTGCGTGACGGAATTGTTAAAACCGTTAATTCGGCTTTGCTTGTACCCGGTGATATTATAATACTTGAAGCAGGGGATTATATACCGGCAGACGCAAGAATTATCGAATGTAATGAATTCAGATGCAATGAATCGCAATTTACAGGTGTTGAAATACCCGTAGAAAAAGATGCGGACGCTTTGTTTGAAGATATTACCGCTGTTGAAGAACGCAGAAATATGGTCTTTTCGGGAACAAGCGTTGCCCACGGAACGGCAAAGGCGGTTGTTACGGCAACAGGACTTAATACAGAGATCGGACATACTTCTGCCATATTACAGCAGACAGGTGAAAACTCTCTGCCGCTTGAGAACGAGCTTAACGGTATAGGCAAGGTTGTAACCGCAATAATACTGGCAGTTTGTGCAATTACCTTTGTTATAGGTATGATACAGAATTTTTCAAGCGGAAATTTTGCGAGTATGACGCTTAAAATGCTTGTTAATTCGGTGGCGCTTGCAGTTGCCGCAATACCGGAAAGCCTGCCGGCAATAGCAACTATTGTAATAGCATTGGGTATGAAGCGTATTGTGCACAGCAATATAATAGTAAAGGATTCTTCCGCACTTGAGACGCTCGGTAAAACCGGAGTTATATGCTCGGATAAAACCGGAATACTTACACGCAATAAAATGCATCTTTCCAAAATATTCGACGGTGATAAATTGACTGATGTTGAGAGCGAGCCGATCAGTGAGAAAACGGCGCTGGTTTTAAAGCTTGCAACCGCTTGCTCGACCCTTCGCAACGATTCAACGGAGGACGCCATAAAAAAGGCGTGTCTTACCTATAATTCAATGTCTGAAAAGGATATTGAGGGATTTTTCCCAAAGCTTGCCGTTATACCCTTTGATTCGGAAAGAAAAACAATGACGGTTATTACGATGATAAATGAAAAACCGTTTGCTATTGTTAAGGGAGCTGCGGAAAATGTAATTCCGAATTGCGTAGGATGCGACTCGGAAAAAATACTGAAGATTAATGACAGTTTGGCGTCCGACGCATTAAGAATTGTTTGTATTGCAATGCGTCCGCTTGATAATATTCCGGCTAACCCGAACCCCGAGGATACCGAAAGAGAGCTTACCTTTGTTGGACTTTTGGGGCTTGACGACCCGCCGAGAGATACCGTTATTGAGGACATTAAGGTTTGTACCGACGCAGGGATAAGAACCGTTATGATTACCGGTGATAATCTTACAACGGCTTGCTCTGTTGCAAGGCGTATCGGTATTTTGAAGGACGGCACAAAAGCGATAACGGGCGAAGAGCTTGCAAATTTAAGCGATGAAGAGCTTGAGAGTAATATTAAGGATTATTCCGTTTATGCAAGAATTTCCCCGCAGGATAAGACGAGAATTGTAAAGGCATGGCAGAAGTCGGGCGAAATTGTTACCGTTACAGGCGACAGCGTGCAGGATGCCGAGGCGCTTTCTGCGGCGGATGTCGGATGTGCGGTGGGCAAGTTCGGAGCAGATGTGGCAAAAGGCAACGCCGATATAATAATTACAAATAACAGATTTGATTCGATTGTTTGTGCTATCAGGGAAAGCAGGGGACTGTTTGACAATATAAAGAAAGCGGTTTATTATCTTGTTTCGTGTAATTTTGCCGAGCTTATTACAGTGCTTGTCGGAATGTTTGCTTTTGCGGCGTCTCCTGTATCGGCAGTGCAGCTTTTATGGATAAATATGCTGACAGACAGTGCTCCGGCAGTTGCTTTAAGTATGGAAAATGCGGAAGAAACTGTTATGAAGCGTAAACCGGATTCGGCTATCGGAAAAATATTCGGCGGAACTGTTCTTTTGAATATTTCTCTTCAAAGTATTTTTATAGCCGCAGTTTCGCTTATAGCATTTGCCATAGGAAGAAAATCCGGTACGGCAGTAGGAATGTCTATGACATTCGGCGTGCTTGCAATGTCACAGATTTTTCACTGCTACAACAACAAACTGTTCGGTTCGGTTATTAATAAACACATTTTTTCTAACCGATTTATGAATTATTCCGCTGTGCTGGCTGTATTTATAACCGTATTTTTGTTGTTTACTCCGGCAGGTCATGTATTCGGAATGGCAGTACTCAATTTTAAGCAATTTATAATTTCTTTACTTTTGTCGCTGCTTATTGTTCCTTTTACGGAACTGCTTAAACTTGTAAAAAGAATAAAAGGCTGAATGTTTTTCGGGTTAATCACCAATAATACTTATGGGTGATACGCTTGAAAAAAACCGTTAAATATATATTGGCACTGTCGGGCATTTGCTTTCTGTGCCTTTTAATACTGGTTGTCGGCGGTTATGCTTATCTGCATTCAAATTTTGAAAAGACAGATAACAAGGAGTCGAATATACCGTATGAATTTGCTCCTCCGGAAAATGCCGGCATAATCTTTGAGTTTTGCGGTGACAAGACTTTTGTTTACCTGGATTTTGAAAACGAAGAAATGAAGATAATAATTCCTCCAAACGATGATTTTGAGCCTTCTGTTTACGGCTACAGCACGGATTATACAATAAAGGGCGATTATTATCTTTTGGCGGATATTATTGATGCCGCCGACGGAATAGAACTAATGACGGATGACGGCAAGTACAGGTACACAGGCGTTCAGATTGCGGAGATGCTAAGCAATACTGTTGACACTTCACAGCTTAAACGGGATATAATTTCGGCACTTATTGAAAAGACGGCAGATTTTGGTATTGACGAAAATGTTTTTTATGATATTATTAAAGAAGGTGAAACGAATCTCACTGTTCCGGATTGCCATAGGTGGGAGGAGTATTTAAGCCAGCTTTGCAAGAACAGCTCTATTGTTAATTGAGCTTTTAACGGAGGTATAAAATGGACAGAGTGACAGAGCTTTTCGGCAGTAATGTATTTAATGATTCGGTAATGGTGGAACGCCTGCCGAAGGATACATATAAAATGCTTAAAAGCGCCATTAAGGAAGGCAAGGGCATAGACAGCAGTATAGCTGATACGGTTGCGTCCGCTATGAAAGATTGGGCGATTGAAAAGGGTGCTACGCACTTTACCCATTGGTTCCAGCCGCTTACCGGAATAACCGCAGAAAAGCATGACAGCTTTATTGTACCTACTGACGACGGCCATGTTATTATGGAATTTTCCGGTAAGGAGCTTATAAAGGGCGAACCGGACGCTTCTTCCTTTCCGTCAGGCGGACTGAGAGCTACATTTGAAGCGAGAGGATATACGGCATGGGATCCCAGCTCATACGCATTTGTTAAGGATGATACCCTTTGTATACCTACCGCATTTTGCTCTTACAGCGGCGAGGCACTTGACCAAAAAACACCGCTTTTACGCAGTATGGAGGCTATAAATAGGCAGGCATTAAGAATAGCGCACATTTTCGGAATGAACGATGTTAAAAAGGTTACTGCTACGGTAGGCCCTGAGCAGGAGTATTTTCTTGTTGATAAAAAAATGTACGATAAGCGCCCCGACCTTATTTATTGCGGCAGAACCCTAATCGGTGCAATGCCGCCTAAGGGTCAGGAAATGGACGATCACTATTTCGGCGTTTTAAAGCCGAGGATTGCCGCATTTATGCGTGACCTTGATGAAGAGCTTTGGAAATTGGGTGTCCTTGCAAAGACCGAGCATAACGAAGTCGCTCCGGCTCAGCATGAGTTGGCGCCGATATTTACAACTACTAATATTGCCGCAGACCACAATCAGCTTACGATGGAAATGATGAAGAAAACAGCTCTCCGCCACGGACTTGTTTGTCTTCTTCACGAAAAACCGTTTGACGGCGTAAACGGAAGCGGCAAACACAACAACTGGTCGCTTTCAACCGATACGGGAGTTAACTTTTTAAGCCCCGGTAAAAATCCCAGCGAAAATTCACTTTTCCTGCTTACTCTTGCCGCCGTTATAAAAGCAGTTGACGAGCATCAGGATTTACTTCGTATATCTGTTGCAACCGCCGGAAACGACCACCGTCTCGGTGCTAATGAGGCTCCGCCGGCTATTATTTCAATGTTTTTGGGTGATGAGCTTACCGGTGTTCTTGAATCAATAGAAAACGGCGTTCATCATGATGATGCAAAGCGTGTAAAAATGACGGTAGGCGCAGATATAATTCCGTTTATTCGCCGTGACAATACCGACCGTAACCGTACTTCACCGTTTGCCTTTACCGGCAATAAGTTCGAGTTCAGAATGTTAGGCTCGGCCTCATCAATATCGGATACCAATGTTATGCTTAACACCATGGTTGCAGATGTTTTCTCACAGTTTGCAGACAGACTTGAAAAATCCGCCGATGCTGAAAAGGAACTTCATTTAATTATAAAAGAGACGATGCATGAACACAAACGCATTATCTTCAACGGTGACGGATATTCGGACGAGTGGCAGGCAGAGGCTGCAAAACGGGGACTTTTGAATTTAAAATCAACGGTTGATGCGCTTCCTCTCCTTAAAACGGAAGAAAATATAGCAATGTTTGAGCGCCACGGCGTGTTAAGCCGTGCGGAAATCAATTCAAGGGTAGATATAGTGCTTGAAAACTATTCAAAGGTGTTACATATCGAGGCATTGACTCTTATTGAGATGATGAACCGTCAGGTCATACCGGCAATAAGCGCATATACCGATAAGCTTTGCAGAGGACTTATAAATAAGCGCAGCATAGGCGTTAAGGTGGATGACACTGTAGATACCGAGATAATCGCCCGTCTGTCTGCTGCGGGAGCAGAGATTTATAAGCTCAATACCGATCTTAAAATGGCTGTTTCTTCCGCTGAAAAGCATACAGATATGCTTGAGAGAGCGACAGAGTACCATGATGTTGTTTTAAAGCTTATGAACGATATAAGAAAATATGCCGACAGCGCAGAGGCGGTTGTCTCTATGGACGATTGGCCCTATCCGAGCTACGGCGAGCTTTTGTTCAGCATATAATCATATAAAATTTTAAAGGCATATAGTGTGTTTTCACACTATATGCCTTTTTGGTACCTTAAAGTTTTAAGCGGCTTTAATTCGGTTATTATTTTGCGGCGTCTATTATTTTTTGGGCTATTGCCGCAGGTACTTCCTCGTACCGTGCCGGGGTGATTGTAAAGGAGGCTGTTCCCTGAGTAATAGAACGCATAGCGGTTGCAAAATCGGACATTTCAGCCATAGGAACCTCACCGATAATTTCCTGCATTTTGTTTTCTGCCGGATTCATTCCTATAATGCGTCCTCTGCGTTTATTTATATCACCGATAACATCACCGAGCATTTCGTCGGGAACGGTTACCTTAAGCGTGCCGATGGGTTCAAGTAAAACCGGTGAGGCTTGCGGTATGCCCTCTCTGAAGGCTATTGAAGCGGCGGTTTTAAATGCCATTTCAGAGGAATCAACGGGGTGATAAGAACCGTCTACAAGCGTTGCCTTAATTCCTACCATCGGGTAGCCTGCCAAAACGCCCTTTGCGGTACTTTCCCTAAGTCCTTTTTCAACGGCAGGGAAGAAGTTTTTCGGAACAGCGCCGCCGAATACCTTTTCTTCAAATACAAGCTCATCTGAATCGCAGGGCTCAAATTCGATCCATACATCGCCGAATTGTCCGTGACCGCCCGACTGCTTTTTATGCCTGCCCTGTATTTTAACCGGTTTGCGTATTGTTTCACGGTAGGCGATTTTCGGAGTTTTAAGTTCAACCTCCGCTCCAAACTTTGATTTTAAGCGTGATACGATTACATCAATGTGCTGTTCGCCTAATGCGGAAAGTATTTGCTCGTGCGTATCAGGGTCATTAAACACTGCAATCGTCGGATCCTCCTCGGCAAGTCGGCTGAATCCGGCTGTTATTTTTTCTTCGTCACCCTTGGTTTTCGGGTAGACGGCAGAAGAAATGCACGGGGCAGGGAAGACAATCTGTTTTACGGTTATTTTTCCGCTTGCGGATAATGTATCTCCCGTAAGCACATTACCGAGCTTTGAAACAGAACCTATGTCGCCGGCTGAAATTGCATCGGCGTCTTCCTGTTTTCCGCCTTTTAACCACATTATTTTTGCAAGTCTTTCTTCATTGCCGGTGCGGCTGTTTATAAGCTTTGTATCATTTGTAATTTTACCG
>JAFOYI010000016.1 GCA_017391425.1 Clostridia bacterium
ACCGGAGCTTTCAAGTTCCTCACGGGTCCCGAAGCCGTAAAGAACGCCGATGCTTGCGATTTTGTTTTCATGCGCTCCGATTATATCGTGATGGCGGTCGCCCACCATTACGGCACTGCCCTTATCTGTTATACCGCACGCCGAAAGGGCATAACTTATTACCTGTGGTTTTTCCGAGCGTGATTTATCAAAGCTTGCGCCCGCAATATAATAAAAATATTTTTTTAAGCCGAAATGCTCGATTATACGGTCGGCAAAGACTTCCGGCTTTGAAGTCGCAAGTATGATTTTTAATCCGTTTTTATTAAGTGCCTCAAGCACGGATTTTATGTTATCGTAAAGACGACATTCGAATATGCCCTTTTCGGGGTAATATTCACGGTAAAACTCAACTGCCGATTTTGCCTTTTCGTCATTAAATCCGCAAAATTCTTTGAAAGCCGTAAACAGCGGAGGACCTATAAATTTAAGCAAATCGCTATAAGGCGGAACGGGCACGCCGAGCTTTTTAAGCGCATACGCAACCGAATTAGTAATTCCTGCGGCGGAATTTGTAATTGTTCCGTCAAGGTCAAAAAGAACATATTTAAATTTCAACGGTTTTCCCCTTTGTTTTCTTTCAGTGTAACATTTATTAAGAAAAAAATAAAGTGAAAATTTAATAAACTTTTAAATTTTTTTAAAACCTGACTTTTAAAATCAAATTTTTATTGACTGATGTTTATTTTAGTAGTATTCTTATATAGGTAAAAAAATTGGGAGGTTTTTGTTATGTTTAAATCCGATTATTTAAATAGGGTATATGCAGGCGTTGAAAAGCGCAGCCCCGGCGAAAAGGAATTTTTGCAGGCGGTTCGTGAGGTTTTGGGTTCTCTTGAGCCGGTAATCGCCGCTAACCCGAAATTAGAGGAAAACGGTGTTCTTGAAAGAATAGTAGAGCCTGAAAGACAGATATTCTTCCGTGTATCTTGGGTTGATGATAACGGCAAGGTTCAGGTAAACAGAGGATACAGAGTTCAGTTCAACTCTGCAATCGGTCCTTATAAGGGCGGCATCCGCCTTCATCCGTCCGTAAACGCTTCTGTTATTAAGTTCTTGGGCTTCGAACAGATATTTAAAAACAGCCTTACAGGTCTTCCGATTGGCGGCGGTAAGGGCGGTTCCGATTTTGACCCGAAGGGCAAATCCGACGGTGAGATAATGCGTTTCTGCCAAAGCTTTATGACAGAGCTTTCGAAGCATATCGGTGCCGATACCGATGTTCCTGCCGGAGATATAGGCACCGGTGCCAGAGAAATCGGCTATATGTTCGGTCAGTATAAGAGACTCCGTAATGAGTTTACCGGCGTTCTTACCGGTAAAGGTCTTACATACGGCGGCTCACTTGCCCGTACAGAGGCGACCGGCTACGGCGTTTGCTATTATACAGAGGAAATGCTTAAGTGCATGAAGAACGATTCCTTTAAAGGAAAAACTGTTGTAATTTCCGGTTCCGGCAATGTTGCGATTTATGCAACCGAAAAGGCAACTCAGCTTGGCGGTAAGGTTGTAGCACTTTCCGATTCAAACGGTTATATATATGACCCCAACGGAATCAATCTTGATGTTGTTAAGCAGATTAAAGAGGTTGAGAGAGGCCGTATTAAGGAGTATGTGAACCGTGTAAGCGGTGCAGAATATCACGAGGGTTGCAGCGGTATATGGACAATAAAATGCGATATCGCTCTTCCCTGCGCTACACAGAATGAAATTGATGAAAAATCTGCTGAAATTCTCGTTAAAAACAGCGTTATGGCGGTAGCAGAGGGCGCTAATATGCCTTCGACTCTTGAGGCAATCGCAGTATTCCAGAATGCGGGAATACTCTTCGGACCTGCAAAGGCTGCTAACGCAGGCGGTGTTGCAACATCGGCACTCGAAATGAGCCAGAACTCAATGAGATACAGCTGGACATTCGACGAGGTTGACGCAAAGCTTAAGGATATAATGGTAAATATATTCCATAATTCTTATGATGCTGCAAAGAAGTACGGCTTAGAGGGCAACCTCCTTGCCGGCGCTAACATTGCAGGATTTGAAAAAGTTGCAGATGCCATGCTGGCTCAGGGAATTGCCTATTAACAATAAAACTGCGGCGCCGTCTCCGATTTCGGAGGCGGCGTTTATTATTTGACATTTAAATGCATAGGTGTTAAACTCTATTTGTATATTATTTAAAAAATTACGGAGGAAAAAATGAAGGCACTTATACTTTCCTGCGGAACCGGCGGCGGACACAATGCGGCAGGCAGCGCTGTTAAGGAAGAACTTGAAAGACGGGGACACACCGTTAAAATGCTTAATCCCTATGACCTTAAAAGCGGTAAAACCTCACGCCGCATCGACAGGGCGTATATAAAAACAGTTCGTGTGGCTCCAAAGCTTTTCGGAGTAATATATTCTCTTGGAAATGTATACAGAAAGCTGCCGTTTCGCTCACCGGTATATTACGCAAATGCAGGTATGGCAAAGAGACTGAATACTCTTTTTAATGAGGAAAAGCCCGATATAGTATTTATGCCGCATATTTTTCCGGCTGAAATTATTACAAATATGAAAAATCGGGGTATGGAAACCCCGAAAACAGTCTTTATCGCAACCGACTATACATGCATACCGTTTACCGAAGAAGCGGATTGTGACGCATATATAATACCGTCGGACAAGCTTATGCCCGAATTTAAGTCCTACAAGCTTCCCGATGAAAAAATATATCCGTTCGGTATACCGGTAGCGCATAATTTTTCGTCTCCGCCAAGCAGGGAGGAAGCCGCCCGTATTTTAGGACTTGACAGCGATAAACGCTATATTTTGGTATCGGGCGGAAGTATGGGTGCAGGAAAGCTGGTATGGGCAATAAAGCTGCTTTATGATGCCTTTAAGAATGACAGCAATACTAAGCTTATAGTTATTTGCGGCAGTAACGAGTGGCTTTATAAGCAGCTTTCAAAACGCTATACCGATAAAATAAAGGCAGTAAGATACACAGATAAAATGGCGGAATATATGAGTCTTGCCGATGTTTATGTTACAAAGTCCGGGGGACTCTCCTCAACAGAAGGGGCGGTTTTAGGGGTGCCGATTGTTCATATGCTTTCAATACCCGGGTGCGAGACCAAAAATATGCGTTTTTTTGCAAGCTGCGGTATGAGTATTCCGGTAAGGAAGCTTTCAAAAGAGCTTTCTCCGGCAACTATGAGCCTTAAAAACAAGGAAACTGCGTCTGTAATGCTTTCAAACCAGAAAAAATATATTAATTCCTCCGCTGCAGAGGATATTTGTAATCTTGCGGAAAAGATGATAGTATAATAAATTCCTTGACGCATCGAAAAGTTATACGATTTTTCGTGTGCAATATTCGTATTGTTTTAGCAATATAAAAATATTTTTGTAATCACACTAAATCCGCATAAATAAAAGAAAACCCGCTGTTTTAGCGGGTTTTCTTTTGGCGGAGTAGGAGAGACTCGAACTCTCGCGCCGGGGTTTAGCCGACCTACGCCCTTAGCAGGGGCGCCTCGTCACCAACTTGAGTACTACTCCGAATTGCTGTGCGTTTTAAAAATATGGCGGAGAGGATGGGATTCGAACCCATGTGCCTTTTGGGCAAACGGTTTTCAAGACCGCCTCGTTATGACCGCTTCGATACCTCTCCGTTTTCACAAGACCTGTATATTTTATCATAACGATTTACAAAAGTCAATAAAAAACTCTTATATAAATATAAATTTTATTTTTTTCTGTATCAAATGCGAAAAGCCGCCCGTAAGGACGGCTTTTATGCATAATTTAAATCAGTTTATAAATGCGTCGTGGACAACCTTTACGGCTTTATCGGCATATTCGGCGTCTATAAGAACGGAAATTTTAATTTCGCTTGTTGATATCATACGGATATTGATTCCGGCATCGTAAAGCGCTTCAAACATTTTTGAAGCAACTCCGGGGTGGCTTTCCATACCTGCGCCCACAACCGAAATTTTGGCTATGGTTTCATCCTTGGTAAGCTCTTTGTAATTAAGGCTGTCCTTGAGTGCCGACAATGATTCCATGGCAGTTTTGGCGTCACTTTTCGGAACAGAGAATGTTATGTCCTTTGTGCCGTCTCTGCCGACTGACTGCAAAATTATATCTACATTTATTTTTTGCTGTGCCAGCTTGTTGAATATCTTAAATGCAGTTCCGGGGGTGTCGTTAAGACCTACAACCGATACGGTAGCTACATTGCAGTCCTTTGCGACTCCTCTTATTAATGTCTTTTCCATTTTAACTGTCTCCTTTACGATTGTTCCGGGTTTATTCTCAAGGCTTGAAAGAACTTCAAGCTCTACATTGTACTTCTTAGCCATTTCAACCGAGCGGTTATTTAACACCTGGGCTCCCAAGGTTGCAAGTTCAAGCATTTCATCATAGGTTATGGCGTCCATTTTTTTAGCATTGCTTACCTTGCGAGGATCTGCTGTATAAACGCCGTCAACATCGGTGTAAATCTGGCATTTATCCGCATTCATCGAGGCGGCTATTGCGACTGCGCTTGTATCCGAACCGCCTCTGCCTAAGGTTGTAATATCGTCATATTTGTTTAGCCCTTGGAATCCTGCGACAATTACGATGTTACGCTTTGCTATTTCGTTTCGTATGCGCTCTGCATTTACCTTTTTAATTCTTGCAATTCCGTGGTTGGAATCCGTTACAAAGCCGGCTTGCCAGCCAAGCAGAGATATAACAGGAAAACCGAGCTTTTCGATTGCCATTGCAAGCAAAGCTATTGATATTTGTTCGCCGGCGGACAAAAGCATATCAAGCTCACGCTTTGAGGCGCCGTCGGGATTGATTTCGTTTGCTTTTTCTATTAAATCATCGGTTGTGTCGCCCTGTGCCGACACAACAACAACGACGCTGTTACCTTTTTTATAATCATCAATGATTATATTGGCGACATTGAAGACCCTCTCGGGATTTGCGACGGAGGAACCGCCGAATTTTTTTACTATTAATGACATTTGATTTACCCCCTGAGTCCTAATGTATGAAGGACCTTGACTGACTTAAGCGTGCTGATTTTCTTCAGCTTTTCTTCTGTAATGCTTTCGGGCTCCTTATCGGTAAGAAACGCTATTTCGCCGCAATATTTATTCTTAACGCAGGAAACACCCGGAAAAACAGCTTCAAACTGTTTTTCAAGCTCTGCAAAATTATCGGATGACAGACGAATATAAAGAACTGTCGGCTCGTCCGCCGAGTTATCTACATAGTCCTTTTCGCCTTCCTCCCAGAAAAGGTACTTGCGGTTTTCAAGATGCTTAACGCAGTCGATTACATCCGCAACAACGGCGCTTGCGGTAGCCTGTTTACCTGCGCCCTTGCCGTAAAACATTACATCTCCGGTTTGGTCGCCTGTAATCATAATTGCATTGAATACGCCGTTGACATCTGAAAGTATGCAGTCACGGCTTACAAGTGTCGGTCTTACGGTGGCGGTAATTTTACCGCCGGCAAGCCTTTTGGCGTGACCGATAAGCTTAACAACGCAGTTAAAGCTTTCGGCTGATTCCACATCGGCAAGAGTTATATCGGTTATGCCTTCCGTGGTTACCTGCTCGGGATAGACATGCTTGCCGAAACCGAGTGCGGCAAGTATGCATATTTTTCGGCAGGCGTCATGGCCTTCAATGTCAGCCGCCGGATTTTTCTCTGCAAACCCTTTTTTCTGCGCTAATGAAAGAGCGGTGTCAAAGTCCATATTGTCTACTATCATTTTATTTAAAATGTAGTTAGTTGTTCCGTTTAAAATACCGGAAATTTCGGTTATTTCATTTGCGGCAAGGCATTGCGCCATGGGACGGAGTACCGGTATACCGCCGCCTACGCTTGCTTCAAAAAGGAAATTCACATTATTTTTTTTCGCAATTTTTAAAAGCTCGGCGCCCTTTGCGGCAACAAGCTCCTTGTTTGATGTGACGACGCTTTTGCCGGCAGAAAGGCAGCTTTTTACAAAATCGTAAGCCGGATTTATGCCGCCCATAACTTCAACTACAACACGGACATCCTTATCGTTTAAAATATCGTTAAAATCTTTCGTAAATTTATCGGAATACGAAAGCCCCTCAAATTCACGAAGATCGAGAATATATTTTACATTTATCTCGGTGTGGGCGGCCTTTGTAATGCGGTCCGAATGATACATAAGTATTTCGGCAACGCCGGAGCCTACTACACCGTGTCCCATTATTGCTACATCAATCATTGTTTACCTCCGTCTATTTTTTTGATTGAAATTACTCCGTCAACCTTTGTAAGCTTTTCAAGCAGTTCGGCGGGAGTTATATCTGCCGCCGCAATGTTTACGGTAATTGCAACTGAAGCCGTGCCGTTTTCGGGCAGTCCCTGATTCAGGGTTATTATATTTGCGCCGCACTTATAAAGAGCTGCGGTAAGTGCTGAAAAAACCCCTGCTCTGTCCGACAGCACCGCACTTAAATTAAGCGAGCTTTCATTTCCTGCCGAATATTTGAAAACAAAATCCTTATACTTATAAAAGGCGCTTCTTGAAATCCCTGCCATTTTTGCCGCCTTTGCGGCACTGGTGGCTTTACCGAGACTTAAAAGCTCCTTTGCGTGAATTACGCTTTCAAATACCGGCGGCAGGACTTTTGAATTTATTAGAAGGTATTTTTCACTTTCCATATTGTCCTCCACACACGAACCATTGTAGTTAATTATAGTACACTTTTCGCATTAAATCAACAAAAAAAGTCCATATTATACATAAATGTTGAAACTGCATAAAAGTTATCATACGGGAGGCTGTTATATTGGAACGGGAAGCAAGAAAAAACTTTTTAACAGATGTGCTGTATTATTTTGTTATTGCGGTATTAACTCTGTTTGTCTGTAAATTTCTGCTGTCTTACTTACTTCCTTTTGTTATAGGGGGAATAGCCGCTTTTATTATGCAAAAGCCGGCGATTTTTATTACGGAAAAATTTAAAATAAAGCGTTCTGTTTGTGCCGCAACGCTTACCGTGTTGCTTTTTGTTGTTTTGTTTGCATTGCTGTTGCTTTGCGGTTTGGGTTCTGCAACCGTTATAGGCAGGCTTGCAAGCGACATAACGGAAAAGGCGGGAATGGCGGCAGAATACTTGGGACGCCTGAAAAAAAGCCTTGACGGATTTTTAAGCAATCTTCCGGGCGAGCTTACGGGAGCTGCCGACAGCTTTTACGATAATGCGCTCAATAAAATTGCGTCGATTTTGACCTCATTTGTGTCCGATACCGCCGGTAAGATTGTAAGCGGCGCACCGAAAATTTTATTAAGTGTTGTGATTTCTGCGGTATCGGGATGCTATATAGCTGCCGATTATACGGGACTTATGGGATTTTTGCACGGAGTTATCGGAAATAGGATTTATGATAATGCGCTTAAAATTAAAAATATTTTTGTAAACAGTGTTTTAAAGCTTGTAAAAGGATATTTAATTCTGATGCTTATAACGCTTGCGGAGCTGATAATCGGACTTTATTTTTTAAAGGTGAAATATGCGCCTGTTATTGCACTGCTTATTGCGGTTGTGGATGTCCTGCCGGTGCTTGGTACGGGAACCGTTGTGATACCGTGGGGGATTACCGAAATCCTTTTGGGAAACGGTGTACGGGGAGTAGGTTTATTTGTTATGTATGCCGTTGTAACACTGGTCAGAAGCTTTGCAGAACCCAAAATAATAGGCAATCAGATCGGTATTAATCCGCTTTTTACACTGATTGCGATGTTTGTAGGACTTAAAACTCTCGGATTTTTGGGAGTGTTGATTTTTCCGACCGTTTTAATAGTTACGGTTGAGTATTATAAAGAACAAATGGGCAAGCGTGAATAAAGCTATAACAAATCCAAACTCTTCGCATAGGATGTAATATAAATATGTCTGTCCTAAACGGAGTGAAAGGAAATGAAGAAGTATATTATAACTACCGGTACGGTCACATATGCCATAAAGGGCCGTGACACATTAAGAAGAAAGGGAATAAAAGCTAAAATAGAAAGAATAACTTCGGGAAAAGGCAGCGCCGGCTGCGGTTACAGTATAATAATCAACGACAGCTTAAACGAGGCTGTGGGTATTCTGCATGATGCCGGAGTCAAAATTCTTGAAATTAACGAAAGTAATTAGTACAAAAGGGCCGTTCATTTTGTCCGGCCCTTTAAGTTTGAATTAAGAATAAATATGGGGTGAGAAAATGATATATCTTGATAATGCGGCGACAACCGGAAGAAAACCCCAATCCGTCATTCAGGCTGTAAGGGGAGCGCTGCAAAAATACTCCGCAAATCCGGGACGGGGCGGACATACGCCCTCTATGGCTGCATCCTCGGCGGTCTATTCGGTAAGGGAAAAGGTGGCGGAGTTTTTCGGAGCTTCGGGTCCGGAAAGCGTGGTTTTTACGCTTAACTGCACACACAGTATTAATGCGGTTATAAAGGGCTTGCTGAAAAAGGGCGACCGTGTGGTTACATCATCGCTTGAGCATAACGCCGTAATGCGTCCGTTTTTTAAGGTCGGTGCGGAGGTTGATATTGCTAAGGTTTCGCTTACGGACGATAATTTAACATTAAGCGAATTTGAAAGGAAAATCAGACCCGAAACAAAGCTTGTAATATGCACGGGAGCTTCAAATGTTTTGGGCAAGACCTTGCCGATAGCAAAAATCGGCGCATGCTGTAAGGCAAGGGGAGTGCCGTTTGCCGTAGATGCGGCACAGACGGCAGGCGTGATTCCGATAAATATGCGTGAAATGAATATAGATTATTTGTGTATTGCACCTCATAAGGGACTTTATGCACCTATGGGAACGGGAATTCTGATATGTGAGAAATATATAGAAAACACTATAATCGAGGGAGGAACCGGGACTAACTCTGCGGAGCTTGTACAGCCTGATTTTTTGCCTGAAAGGCTTGAAAGCGGAACGGTGAATGTTCCCGGTATAATCGGAATATCGGCAGGTATTGATTATGTAAACCGCTTGGGTATGAAAAATATTTATGCGCATGAGCTTGAGCTTGCCTTAAGGCTGTGGTCCGCACTTGATAAAATGCCGTTTGTAAGGCTGTATACGGAAAAGCCCGTATCAGGAAAATTTATGCCTGTGCTTTCTTTTAATGTAATCGGAAAAACAAGCGGCGAAGTTGCCGAATTTTTAAACAAAACAGGCGTGGCAGTGCGTGCCGGACTGCATTGTGCGCCCACTGCCCACAGACAAATAGGAACAATCGACACAGGCACGGTAAGAGTGTCTCCGGCAGCGTTTAATACGGCATATGATATTGCTGAGACGGCATCTGCAATAAAAAATGTAAATTTTATTTAAATAATATGTTGTTTTCTATTGAATGGGAAAAAGAATTATGATAAAATATAAAATATCTAAATATATACAAAGGGATGTTGAACCGTGAACAGCATATTTACTGCAATTTATGCATTTTGGAATCAAATATTATATGCTGTTGCAAGTATGAGGATACCGTTTGATATTATAGATATTCTCATTATGGCATATATAATATATAAGGCAATAGGCTTTATGCGTGATACAAGAGCCGGACAGCTCGCAAAGGGTCTTGTACTTCTTGTGCTTTTGTACTTTATTGCAAACTGGTGGAAGCTTGCTACCCTTAAGTGGGTGCTTTCCCGTTTTGTTGATTATATCATAATTGCAATCGCTATTATTTTCCAACCGGAACTCAGGCGTATACTTGAGCGTGTGGGTCATACAAAGCTTATGAACACACAAAGCTCCGCTTACGACAGCGAACCTATTGAAGACTGTATCGATAAGGTCAGCCGTGCCGCAGGAATTATGCAGGAAAGCAAAACAGGTGCGCTTGTTGTTTTCGAGCGTTCGACACAGCTCGGCGAAATAATAGATACAGGTACTGTCATCAATGCCACACCATCGGTTCAAATGGTTAATAATATATTCTTCCCGAAGTCTCCCTTGCATGACGGAGCGCTTATTATCAGAGACGGCCGTCTTTATGCCGCAGGCTGTATATTGCCGCTTACTCAAAGGGAGGATCTTTCAACACAGCTCGGAACCCGTCACAGGGCGGCGATAGGCATGACGGAAAATTCGGATGCCGTGGTGCTTGTTGTATCGGAGGAAACGGGTACCGTTTCAATCGTTGTTAACGGACAAATAACACGGGGATATAACTCAATTTCTGCCAGGGCAGAGCTTTGCAGACTGTTGCTTGACGGTGGAAATACCGGCAATGAAAGTACGCTTACGGCTGTTATTCACCGTATAAACCCATTTGGGAAAACCAAAGGAAAGGATGCTGCGGAAAATGAAGCTGAAGATAAAAATTCCCGGTAAACTTTCTTTGAAAAATCTTTTATACAACAAGCGTTTTACAATACCTTTTTCGGTTGTCACGGCATTTGTTTTATGGCTTGTTATAATGATTAATCAAAATCCTGATATTGACCGTACATTTACCGATGTGCCCGTAAGTATTAACCTTGAAAATACTTTTGTCGCAACAAATCAGATGGAAATAATCGGCGATATTTCTTCGCAAAAATTTACTGTTACGGTAAAAGGACCGAGCTATGTTGTTTCTGCGCTCCAGTCAAGCGATATTTATGTTTATGCGTCCGCCGCTGCAATAGATGCCCCGGGCGAGTATCAGCTTGAGGTGTCCGGTGCCAGAAATACGGCGGTTTCCGATTATGATTTCATAAGCATATCTCCGTCTACGGTAACGGTTAATTTTGATTATGTGGATACAAAGGAGTTTACCATTAAGGCTAATGCGGGCGGTGCTTCCGCTGCAGAGGGACTCGTGGCTGAAACCGCAGTGGTAAGCGGAACCGAAAGCGATACCATTAATATTAAGGGTCCGAGAACCGTTATCAACAAAATAGCTTCGGTTGTTGCATATGCCGATGTCAACGCAACCTTGAGCGAGAGTACTACTTACGACGCTGAAATACAGCTTTATGACGAAAACGGCGAACGGGTTGACACTGCAAACCTTACCTTAAGCGAAAACGCAGTTAAGGTGACTGTGCCTATTTCAAAACGAAAAACCGTTCCGATTAAGGCGGATTTTACAAACCTTCCGTCAGGATTTTCAAAGGAAAGCATTTCTTATACGATAGACCACGATTCCGTAAATATAATCGGAACGCCTGAGGCTATTGATAAAATCAGCAGTGTTACGCTTTCACCTATAGACATTACTTCGGTATCTGTTTCTTCAAACAGCTTTGATGTCTCGGCAAAGCTGCCGGAGGGTGTAAGAATACTCGATTCCATAGAGCACTTTACGGTCACGGTAGATACTTCTTCATATGCCGAAAAAGTCTTTGCCGTATCGACTGTAAGGTATAAAGGGCTTTCATCGGGCCTGAATGCCACAAGCGATGCCGTGATAAAAAATGTAAAAATTTGCGGACCTAAAGCGGCGCTTGCAAAGCTTACCGCAAATATGCTTTATGCCGAGGTTGACCTTTCGGGAAAAGCTGCAGGCGAGCATACGGTGCTTGTAAGCATAAAATCCGACCAGTATAATAATATCTGGCAGGTCGGCTCGTACAGCACCACTGTTAAAATCAGGTAAAATTACCTATTATCAATATCTGTCAATTTTCTCACTCCGGCATAGTATGTAAGGGGTGAGAAAAATGATACGGTATATACTTTCTGCAATTTGTGTAATATTTGCTTTATTCGGATTGTCAGAGCTTTTGCATTTATTAAAGCTTCGTTTGGTTTCGGGGAAAAAGGCGGCGACTTATTCGGTTCTGCTTTTGTCGGATAACGACCCCGACAGACAGATAGCGTATGCCGGCGAACAGCGCACTTGGCTCGGAAAATCGTATGCCGACCATATAATCGCCGTAAATTCGGGGCTTTCCGATTCGGATGATAAGCTGTGTCGGGAAACAGCAGATAAGTATTGTATTGATTATTGTACCGCTGACAGGCTCAGCGATGTTTTAGATGACTATATAGGAATTGTGAATATTACTGGAGGTGTACCGTACTGTGGCGGAAACAGCAGAAAACAGCGTGACTGAACTCGCCGGTACGGTTGAGAAAATTACTTATAGAAATGATGTGAACTGTTATACCGTGGCGGAGGTGCGGTCCGGTAAGGAGTCGGTAACCGTAGTGGGAACCTTACCTTATCTGAGCGATGGAGACGCTGCGGTATTTTACGGTTCTTATATTACCCATCCTTCATACGGCAGACAGTTTAAAGCCGAAAGCTTTGAAAGAAAAGCACCGCAGAATGCGGCGGCTGTATTGAGGTATCTTTCATCGGGGGCTATAAGGGGAGTGGGACCGAGCACAGCACAGAGAATAGTTGAGAAGTTCGGTGCGGAATCGCTTGATATAATTCAAAACAAACCTGAAGATCTGGCGGCGGTGAGAGGTATATCCCTCTCGAAGGCACTGGCAATTTCAGAGGAATACAACAAGCAGTACGGCGTAAGAGATATTGTTATGATGCTTTCTAAGTATCATATTTCTCCCGAGCGCTGTCTTTGTATTTTCAAGCGTTTCGGAACAAAGTCGGCGGAGCTTATAAAGAGTAATCCGTATATTCTTTGCGAGGAGGGGCTTGATTTTCATTTTGAAACAGCCGAGGAGATAGCAGAGGATTTTGAATTTGATAAAAACAGCGATTTGCGTGTTTGCGCAGGAATTGAGTATATACTGCGTAAAAATCTTGCTAACGGACATACCTGTTTACCAAAGGAAAAGCTGTGCGAGGTGGCGGTAAAGCTGCTTGAATGTAACGGCGACACGGTTGAAAGCTGTACCGAAAGGCTTATATCTTCTTTAAGGATAAATGTAAAAAGCGTAAACGGTACGGAGTATTTGTTTATACCTACATATTATTCGGCTGAGGAGCATATAGCGGCAAGACTTACGGCGGTAAAGAAATATATTGACAGAAAGGTTACTGTCGATAAGCTCGAAATTGAAAATGTTGAGCGCAGGCTCGGCATAGTGTTTGAGGATTTGCAGCGTAAGGCTATATTTGAAGCGTTTGAAAGCGGAATACTTATTCTTACGGGAGGTCCCGGTACAGGTAAAACCACCACGCTTAACGCAATAATAAAGCTTTTTGAAAACAGGGAGCTTGATATAGAGCTTGCGGCGCCTACCGGCAGAGCGGCAAAAAGAATGACCGAGCTTACCGGAAAGGAAGCCAAAACAATCCACCGACTTTTGGAGGTTGAGTGGACGAATGAGGACAAACAGCAATTCGCACGAAATGAAAAAAATCCGCTTTCCTGTGAAGTGATAATTATTGACGAGGCGTCTATGATAGACGCAGTTCTGTTTGATAATCTTCTTAAAGCGTTAAGGCTTTCCTGCCGGATTATTTTGGTGGGGGATTCGGATCAGCTGCCGTCTATAGGTGCTGGAAACGTCCTTAACGATATACTTTCTTCCGAGCTGTTTCCCTCAATACGGCTTAAAAAGGTTTTCAGACAGGCAAGCCAAAGTATGATAATAACTAACGCCCATGCAATTATTAACGGCGAAAATCCCGATTTTTCCAAAAAAGATTCGGATTGCTTTTTCTTAAAAAGAAATGACAGCTCTTCTGTTTGCAATACAGTGCTTGAACTTGTAAAAGAAAGATTGCCGGCGGCATACGGCTTTGACCCTATTAAGGATATTCAGGTTTTGTGTCCGTCCCGTATGCTGCAAACCGGTACTGTAAACCTTAATAATTTACTGCAAAGCTCCGTAAATCCTAAAACCCGTGATATGCCGCAATTAAGCTTTAAGGGAATTTATCTGCGTGTGGGCGACAAAGTAATGCAGATAAAAAACAATTACGATATTCAGTATAAGCGTGATAACGGCGAATACGGTACGGGTGTTTTTAACGGAGATGTCGGATTTATTTGCGATATAGATGTACGGGGCGGAATACTTAAGGTACGGTACGATGACAGGGTTGTTACATATTATAATGAAGAAATAGGGCAGTTGGAGCTGGCTTATGCGGTGACTGTACACAAAAGTCAGGGCAGCGAATATGACTGCGTTGTTTTGCCGCTTTTTGATGTGCCGTCAAGGCTTAAATACAGAAATTTGTTATATACCGCAGTTACCCGTGCAAAAAAGCTGCTTGTTGCGGTGGGGAAAGAGGAAATATGGCTTCAAATGGCGGCAAACAATAAAAAAACGCTTCGTTATACTATGCTTAAACAGTTTTTAAAGGAAGACGGTTTTGGTGAAACAAATTATTAAGACTGTTATTGATGCATTTCAGCCTCCGAGATGTGTTTCTTGCGGCGATATAGTTGACGACGGTGAGTTCCTTTGCAATTACTGCTATGAAATGCTTAAAACAATAAGTCCGATTGAAAGGTGTATCCGTTGCGGACTGCCTAAAAAGCAATGCGTTTGCAAATACAGAATTTACAGCTTTGACGGGTGCGTATCGCCGTTTGTGAACGACGGTATAGCACAGGATGTTACATATGCTTTTAAATTTAAAAGGAAATTTTCCGCCGCCGACTTTTTGGCGGAGCAAATGGCACTGTGCGTTAAAAACGAATACCGTAATATTAAATTCGACTGTATTACCTGTGTGCCTATGCATAAAGCGGGAGTGCGTAAAAGGGGCTTTAACCAAAGTAAGGTGCTGGCACGGAAAATCTCCGAAATTATGGGTATTCCCTACGGCGATTTGCTGGCCTGCACAGGCAAGTATCATTCACAGCATAAAATTAAAGGAATTAAGAAACGCTTTCAGAATGTTAAAGGAAAGTATAAAGCCTTAAGGCCGCTTAAAGGTCAGACTGTATTGCTGGTTGACGATATAATGACGAGCGGCGCTACGCTTGATGAATGTTCGGGTATGCTTTTGCACGCAGGAGCAGACAGGGTTTACTGCGTAACGGCTTTACGAACCGAAATTAAAGAGAAAAAGAAAAAAAGTGAGGAAAATCATGGCAACTGATATAGGTATAGATTTAGGCTCTTCGAAAACAGTTATATTTTCAAGCTCAAAGGTAGTTCTCGAGCTTCCCAATGTTGTAACGGTGGACAGCGAAACTTGGGAGCCGGTGTATTTCGGTGAAAAGGCAAAGCAAACAATAGGCAGAACACCGGACAGTCTTGAATGTGTATACCCGATTGAGCACGGAGTTATAGCCGATTACGATATTGCTGAAATAATGCTTAAAAATTATATGCAGCAGGCTTTCGGTAATAAGATTTTAAGACCGAGAATAATGGCGACTTTGCCTGCCGGTCTTACCGAGCTTCAGCACCATTCTCTTTCAAATGTTATGGAGTCTGCCGGCGGACGCAATGTTTCCGTAATAGAAGGTCCGCTTGCGGTGGCTTTCGGATTGGGACTTGATTTTTCCAAACCGAGGGGAAGCCTGATTGTAGATATCGGTGCCGGAACTACAGATATAGCCGTTATTTCAATGGGCGGCATTGCCGTGTGCGAATCCTTTAAAACAGCGTCAAACGATATTGACAATCAGATAATACGGTATGTCCGTAAGGAGTACAATGTGGAAATCGGACCGCTTACCGCCGAAATGATAAAAATAAAGGTCGGTGCGGCGGTTAAAAGAGACATAGAAGTGGCTATTGTGGCAAAGGGAAGAAATGTCTTTTCGGGACTGCCGGAAAGCTTTGAAATCTCCTCGGGCGAGGTATATGACGCAATAATCGATACGGTTGATGTTATATGCAACGCCATAAGACAGGTTTTAAACCGTACCGACCCTGACCTTGTGGCGGATATAACGGAGGACGGACTTAACCTTACCGGCGGCGGTTCGCTGCTTTCGGGCTTTGCCGATAAGCTTAAAAATTATCTCGGTATTGAGGTTCATCAGCTTGACGACCCATCACACAGCGTAGTAAAGGGTGCCGCAGTAGCTCTTAAAAATCCCGAACTGCTTAAAAATGTGGATTATCAGCTGCGTTCCATAAAGGAATTGGTGGTTGAATAGAGTTTAACGGTTTAAAGCTTTAAATAATTAAAGAAATTTCATTAATTCCCTTGACAAAGCGTAATAAATAATGTAGAATAAAGAAAATCAACAGAAGAAAGGGTGGACAGAATGTTCGGTTATTCATTTTATCGATTTTATTATTTTATAACGGACTGCCTGTGCGCCTTTAAAGCATAAAAGCTTTTAATAATTGTACAGACAGCCCGCAATCGTTCATGCTTATTTTATGAACGCATTGCGGGCTTCGTTTTAGAGAGACACGGTGATTTTTATGAACGAAAAAATGATAACACTCGGCAAAAAACGCTCGGTTATCAGGGAACTGTTTGAGTACGGTAAAAAAAGAAAAGCTTTAATAGGTGCGGAAAATGTTTTTGATTTCAGCATAGGCAACCCAAGTGTTCCGACGCCGCAGGCGGTAACGGACGCTATGAAACGCCTGATAAGTGAAACAGAGCCTGTTGCCTTGCACGGTTATACATCTGCTCAAGGCGACTTTAAAGTGCGCCGAAAAATTGCCGAAAGCATAAAACGCCGCTTTGATGTTGATGCCGACCCGGAGCTTATTTATTTAACCTGCGGTGCGGCGGCTTCGCTTACCGTAACTCTTAAAGCACTTATAAACAGCGGTGAGGAAGTAATTGTTCCGTCTCCGTTTTTCCCCGAGTACAAGGTTTTTACGGAAAACGCCGGCGGAAGACTGATAAGCGTGCCTTTGAGGCGTCCTGATTTTCAGCTTGATATTGACGCAATAAAAGGTGCGATTACAGATAAAACAAGGGCAATAATAATCAATTCGCCGAATAATCCCACAGGAGCAATATTTTCTGAGGAAAGAATAAAACAGCTTGCCGCTGTACTTGAAGATAAGCAAAAGGAATATAAAAACGATATTTATATTATATCCGACGAACCGTACCGTGAGCTTACTTACGGAGCAGATGTGCCCTATATACCGAAGTATTACGGTAATACGGTTATTTGCTATTCGTACAGTAAGTCGCTGTCGCTTCCGGGGGAAAGAATCGGGTATATCTTTATTCCGAGTACGGCGAATAACAGCGGCGAAATGTATGCCGCCGTTTGCGGAGCGGGCAGATCGCTCGGATTTGTTTGCGCACCGAGCCTTTTGCAGTATACGGTCGGTGAATGTACCGAAACTACGCCGAATTCAGAGGTATACAGAAAAAACCGTGATTTACTTTATGGCTCGCTTACGGATTACGGTTACGAGGCAGTACCGCCGGACGGAGCGTTTTATCTTTTTGTTAAGTCGCCTGAGCCTGATGCGGCGGCATTTTGCGAGAGGGCGAAAAAATATGAACTGCTGTTAGTGCCGTCGGACGATTTCGGATGTAAAGGATATGTAAGAATATCCTACTGTGTTTCGACAGAGCAAATTAAAAAATCATTGCCGGCGTTTAAGGCGTTGATAGAGGAGTATAAATAAATGACAGACCTTGAGAAAGCAAGACTTGAAATTAACGATATTGACAGGAAAATGGCGCAGCTTTTTGAAAAAAGAATGTCTGCCGTAAGGTTGGTAGCCGAGTATAAAAGGCTGAACGGAGTCCGTGTTACCGACTCCGCAAGAGAGGCAGAGGTGATAAAGCGCAATTCCGCTCTTATTGAGGACGAGAATTTAAAGCCGTATTTTATAAGCTTTTTGCAAAATAATATGGAAGTATCGAAGGCATATCAGCACAGACTGCTTGAGGGTATGAGAGTAGCGTTCAGCGGCGTTGAAGGAGCGTTTGCAAATATTGCGGCAAACCGTGTTTTTCCTGATGCCGCCGCCGTTGCGTGCAAGGATTTTAAAACCGCTTACGAGTCTGTTGAAAACGGGGAGTGCGACTGTGTTATACTTCCGATAGAAAACAGCTACAACGGCGATGTTGGGCAGGTTATGGATTTAACCTTTTTCGGCTCGCTTCATATAAACGGAATATATGATATCGAGGTTGTGCAAAATCTTCTTGCGGTAAAGGGTACAACCATGGACGAGGTAAAAGAGGTTATAAGTCATCCGCAGGCTCTCGGTCAGTGTGCCGAATATATAAGAAAACACGGTTTTAAGCCTACCGAAGCTGTAAACACCGCAGTTGCGGCAAAGCAGGTGGCGGAATCGGGCAGACATGATATTGCGGCAATAGGCAGTGATGAGGCCGCAAAGAAATTCGGACTGAAAAAGCTTGAAGCGCATATCAATTCAAGCGGAAACAATACCACAAGATTTGCGGTTTTCTCAAAAGCGGCAAAAGCGCCGTCAAAAACCGATAATCAGTTTATACTTCTTTTTACGGTTCCGAACGAAGCCGGTCTTTTAGGACAGGCAATCGAGGTAATCGGAAAATACGGCTTTAACCTGAGGGCACTTAAATCAAGACCTACAAAAGAACTTATATGGAGCTATTATTTCTATGCCGAGGGCGAGGGTAATATAAACAGCGAAAACGGAAAAGAAATGCTTAAGGAGCTTAAAAAGAAGTGCAGCTCTGTGAGGGTTGCAGGCAGCTTTGAAAAGGAAATAGTTTTAAAGGGTGAAGATGAATGATTATTCCCGTTAAGACCACGACAGGCGGTTACAACATAACGCTTGAACGGGGTGCGCATACTTTTGCGGATAAGTATTTTAAGCTTGACCGCAAGGTGCTTATAGTTACAGATGACGGTGTTCCGGCGGAATATGCAAAAACCGTTGCGGCAAGCTGCCGCACGCCGTTTATAATAACACTGCCGCAGGGTGAAAAGACCAAAAGCCTTGACAGCTATAAATATCTTCTTTCCGAAATGGTGAAAAATGATTTTACAAGGAGCGACTGTGTTGTTGCGGTAGGCGGCGGCGTGGTGGGCGACCTTGCCGGATTTGTTGCGGCAAGCTATATGAGGGGCGTTGATTTTTACAACATACCCACAACGGTGCTGTCTCAGGTAGATTCATCAATCGGCGGAAAGGTAGCCGTTGATTTTGACGGATATAAAAATATTGTGGGGGCGTTTTATCCGCCGAAAGCGGTAATAATAGACCCCGATATGCTTAAAACTCTGCCCGACCGACAGATTTCAAACGGTCTTGCAGAGTCGGTTAAGATGTCGCTTACCTCCGATAAAGAGCTTTTTGCACTCTTTGAAAACGGGGATATAATCAATAATATCGATAAAATTATTGAGGGTTCGCTTAAAATAAAGCGTTTTGTGGTTGAACAGGATGAAAAAGAGGGCGGACTTCGTAAAATTCTCAACTTCGGTCATACGCTGGCGCATGCAATAGAAAGCGAAAACGCTATGGAAAAGCTTTATCACGGCGAATGTGTTGCTCTCGGTATGATACCTATGTGTTCGGAAGAGGTAAGGTGCAGGCTGATTAAGGTGCTTGTAAAGCTGAATTTGCCTACAAAAACCGAAACCGACGCCGAAGCAATAATCAGCGCAATGAAACACGATAAAAAAATGTCCGGCGATAAAATTACGGTAATTTTCGTGCCTGAAATAGGACAGTACGAAATGAGGGAAATGCCGTTTTCCGATTTTGAAGAGCAGATAAGGAGTGCGCTTTAATGAAAAACAGTATGGGAAGCTCTGTGATACTGACTGTCTTCGGTGAAAGCCACGGCAGCGGAATAGGCGCAATTCTTGACGGAATGGCGCCCGGAATTGAGGTTGATGAGGATTTTATTCGTTTTCAGCTTTCACTTCGCAGACCGGTAGGGGATATATCCACCCCGAGAAAAGAGCAGGATAATTTCGTTATCGAGAGCGGTGTATTTAACGGAAAAACCACAGGAACGCCTATTTGCATTGTAATACCAAATGAGAATACACGCTCGGCTGATTACGGGGAGCTTCGTGCAAAGGCACGCCCCGGGCATGCAGATTATACCGCTTACTGCAAGTATCACGGCTTTGAGGATTACAGGGGCGGAGGTCATTTCAGCGGAAGAATAACCTCAGGAATTGTTGCGGCGGGAGCTATTGCCGTTTCTGCACTGAAGAAAAAGAATATATATATCGGTACTCACATAAAAAAACTTGCCGCAGCTTGCGACCGTGATTTCGGCGATTACAGTACAGATATAATAAAGCTTTCAAAAGCCGAGTTTGCCGTTCTTGACGGTGATGCAGGCGAAAAAATGAAATCCGGCATACTTAATGCCAAATCGGACGGAGACAGCGTAGGCGGCGTGCTTGAAACGGCGGTTACAGGTCTTCCGGCAGGCGTGGGAGAACCGTGGTTCGACGGTGTGGAAAATATACTTTCCCGTGCGCTTTTTGCGGTTCCGGCGGTAAAGGGCGTTGAATTCGGCGGCGGATTTGCGCTTTCCGATATGACAGGCAGTGAGGCTAACGATGCATTTAATACCGCTGACGGCGTAATTACAACCCTGACAAACAATAACGGCGGAATAAACGGAGGAATTACAAACGGTATGCCGTTGATTTTCCGTTGTGCGGTTAAGCCTACTCCTACAATTCATAAGCCGCAGCAAACGGTGGATTTTATTAAAAATGAAAATGTAACGCTTACTGCGGGCGGCAGGCATGACCCTTGTATTGTACACAGGGCAAGGGTTGTAATAGACAGTATTACGGCAATAGCGCTTTGCGATTTGCTTTGCGGCCGATTCGGAACCGATTGGTTGGGTGAATAATGGAGTACGGATGTATAGGCAAAAAGCTCACACACAGCTTTTCAAAAATAATACACAACAGGCTTGCCGACTACGATTACGAGCTTTGTGAAATACCCGAAGATTCACTTGCGGATTTTATGACTAAGGCCGATTTTAAAGCAATTAATGTTACCATTCCGTATAAGCAGGCGGTAATTCCGTTCCTTTACAGTATAAGCGATACGGCGAAAAAAATAGGAGCGGTAAATACCATTGTGAATAAAAACGGCAAGCTTTACGGGTATAATACGGATTTTTCCGGTATGCGTGCGATGATAATCCGTCAAGGCGTTTCATTAAAAGGCAAAAAGGTGCTTATTTTAGGCACAGGCGGCGCATCATTGACCGCTTTTGCGGTCTGCTCCGACCTCGGCGCAAGGGATATTGTCTTCGTGTCGAGAAGCGGCGACGTCAATTACGAAAATGTTTACGAAAAGCACCCCGACGGTGAGATAATTATCAACTGCACGCCTGTCGGAATGTATCCCCATAACCAAATCAGTCCTATCGAACTTTCGCGCTTTTCACAGCTCTCGGGAGTTGCCGATATGATATACAATCCCGCCGTGACCGAGCTTCTTTTTGACGCGCAGAGTCTCAAAATTCCCTGCACCAACGGTCTTTCAATGCTAGTCGCGCAGGCAAAGCGCGCCTGTGAGCTCTTTCTCGGCGTGACAATCGACGACGGCGTGATCGACGAAATAACGGCTAAAATTGAGAAATCGACCAAAAACATCGTGCTTGTCGGTATGCCCGGATGCGGCAAGAGCACGGTTGGCGCGCTTCTCTCGGAGATGACGGGCAGAGCGCTTGTTGACACCGACGAAATGATAGTGGAAGACGAAAAGCGCGATATTCCCACGATATTTGCCGCTGACGGTGAGGATTATTTCCGATGCGCCGAGCACAAGGCAATATGTGAGGCGGGCAAGCAAAGCTCGCTTATAATCTCGACGG
>JAFOYI010000017.1 GCA_017391425.1 Clostridia bacterium
CAGAGCTTGACCGCATCTACGCTGCGTGAGCCGTGCGCCGGATTTTCCTTTTCGCTCGTCGCTACGCTCCTCCCTCAAAGGCAAATCCGTTCCACCTGTGAATCTTTCGTTAACTATTGCAACTTGCTATTGCAATTTGCGAGATTATTCCGTTCAGTTTATGCTATAATAATATCACATATTTTCCGCCGAGTCAAGAGAGATAAAATAAAACTAAAAAAGTATTGACAAATTATCGGACAGGGTTTATAATACTATAAAATTTAAGTCAGCACTTGGTAGAGGATGCGGATATGATGAGTACCCCCGACATAACGCCGGTAAGCGGTTGCGGGGAAAAGGCTGTTCCGCCGAAGTGGTTAAACGGTTACCGCCGTTTGATTGCTGGGGCTGTGTTTAAGAGGCGCAGCACTGTCACTTTTTGTGGAGAGCTATCATGGCGTTTTGTTTTGTTTTAATGCAAAGCCTGTGATACTACTTCGTGTCACAGGCTTATTTTTAATATTTTTTAGGAGTGTTCTATATGAGAAGAACAGCAAAAATTTTATCGGCAATTTTATCGGTAGCCCTCACAGCGGCATTGTTTGCCGGATGCGGCGGCAAAACCACGGCAAAATCGGGTATTGAGGACGGCGTTTTAACCATCGCTATGGAATGTGCCTACGCACCCTATAACTGGACTCAGGCAGACGATTCCAACGGAGCTGTACCGATAAAGGATTCAAAAGACTATGCAAACGGCTATGACATTATGATGGCAAAGAAAATCTGTGAAGCCAACAACTGGAAGCTTGAGGTTGTACGCCTTGATTGGGATTCCCTTGTTCCTGCCGTTCAGACAGGCAAGGTTGACGCCACAATCGCCGGTCAGTCTATGACCGAGGACCGTATGAAGCAGGTTGATTTTGCAGGACCGTACATTTATGCAAGCATTGTTTGCATGGCAAAGAAGGACAGCAAGTTTGCCTCTGCCACAAAGCTTTCCGATCTTGCGGGCGGCAAGTGCACTTCACAGCTCGGCACTATTTGGTATGATACCTGCCTGCCGCAGATAAAGGACGCTCAGATACTGACAGCTAAGGATACCGCACCTGCAATGCTTATGGAACTCGAAACCGGCGCAGTTGACTTTATCTGCACAGATATGCCGACCGCTCAGGGCGCACTTTTAGCTTATGATGATCTTAAAATACTTGACCTTGAAGAAAATGCATTTGAAGTTGACGACGGAGACATCAATATAGGAATTGCCGTTAAAAAGGGCAATACCGAACTCAAGGACAAGATAAATGAAGTATTAAAGGATATGACTGCCGACGATTTCAATTCTATTATGGCAGAAGCAACAAAGATTCAGCCCCTTGCTGAAAAATAATTAAACCACCTTGCCCCGGCATTACGCCGGGGTTTATATAAGATCGGAGACAGAATATGAACAAGCTTGCAGAGCTTTGGAGCGACATTGTTACATGTTGGGGAGAAAGCTCATCACAATACCTTACCGGCGCACTTAAAACATTGGAGCTTGCAGTGGTTGCAACGGCTATCGGTTGCATAATAGGTCTTGGCTGCGGCATAATTCAAACCATTCCCTGCAGCAAGAACGACAATATAGTAAAACGCATATTTTTAGGAATTGTAAAGGCGATTGTACGAATTTATGTCGAGGTGTTCAGAGGAACGCCTATGATAATTCAGGCAATTTTCATTTATTACGCTTTACCTTATTTTTCAAACGGCGCAATAAATTTGGAAGTGACCTTTGCGGCTTATTTGGTTGTATCGATAAATACCGGAGCTTATATGGCGGAAACGGTACGGGGCGGCATAATGTCCATTGATATCGGTCAGACCGAGGGTGCAAAATCAATCGGTATGAACCATTTTAAAACAATGCTTTATGTAATACTTCCGCAGACCATACGCAATATAATTCCGCAAATAGGAAATAACCTTATAATAAATGTTAAGGATACATCCGTAATGTTTGTTATAGGCTATGCCGAGCTTTTTGCAGCCCACAAGGCAATCGTCGGCGCTAAGTACATTTACTTCCCGTCTGCCGTTATTACGCTCACTATTTATCTTATAATGACGGTTGTTTTCTCTCTCCTTTTAAGACTCTGGGAGAAAAAGATGGACGGCCCTGCAAACTTTGATGTTGCGACAACAGATACGCTCGCTCACACAAGCGGTACATATTCCTTTGTTAAGAAAAGCGAAAGGAGAGGAAGATAATGTCAGAACCGATTTTACAGGTAAACCATCTTTCCAAAACCTTTGGCAAGCACGAAGTGCTTAAGGACATAGATTTTTCAGTAAATACCGGAGATGTTATAAGCATAATAGGCGCATCAGGTTCAGGAAAATCCACACTTCTGCGTTGTATAAATCTTCTTGAAACTCCAACCTCGGGCGAAGTAATATATCACGGAACAAATATAGACAAGCTTAAGGGCGGTGCCAGCGCATACCGTTCTCATGTCGGAATGGTGTTCCAGTCCTTTAACCTTTTTAATAATATGACTGCTCTTAAAAACTGCATAATCGGTCAAACAAAGGTTTTAGGCAAATCAAAGGCCGAAGCAAAAAAGGCCGCACTGCACTACCTCGGAAAGGTAGGCATGGCGCCTTACATAAACGCAAAGCCGTCACAGCTTTCGGGCGGACAGAAACAGCGTGTCGCCATAGCCCGTGCGCTTGCTATGAATCCCGAGGTGCTTTTGTTCGACGAACCCACAAGTGCGCTTGACCCGCAAATGGTCGGTGAGGTTCTTGAGGTTATGCGTAATCTTGCGGGCGAGGGACTTACAATGATAGTTGTAACCCACGAAATGGCGTTTGCAAGAGATGTTTCTTCACGCATAGTCTTTATGGCAGACGGCGTCATCTGTGAAGAAGGCACGCCGACGGATATATTTGAAAATCCGAAAAACGAAAAGACCAAAGAGTTTTTATCCCGTTTCCTTTCAAGATAGATAAAAGACCTACACTCTAAACAGTGTAGGTCTTTTTTTGCATAAAAAAGCTTTCCGAAATGAAAATTCCGGAAAGCTTTTAAATATTATTCTTCTGTTGTTTCGGCAGAGCTTTCGTCAGAAGATTCGAAAACTACCTCGTCTTCAGCAGGCTGAACAGCCTCTTCCTCTTTCTGCTCCGGCTCAAGCAAAGCACGGATTGAAAGGCTTACACGCTTTTTGTCAAGATCAACAGCGATAATCTTTGCATCGACTTCCTGACCTACGGTAAGCTCATCCTGCGGCTTTGCGATATGCTTATCCGCAATCTGGGAAATATGGATAAGACCGTCTATTCCGGGGATTATACGGGCAAATGCACCGTATGTAGTCATACTGACAATAGTTACCTTAACGGTATCGCCAACATTGTAGTTGTTTTCAAAGATAACCCACGGATTTTCTTCGGGCTTTTTATAGCCGAGAGAGATTTTTCTCTTCTCAGTATCAAGAGCCTTAACATAAACCTCAACGGTATCTCCTACAAGAACTACCTCCGACGGATTCTTAATTCTCTGCCATGAAAGCTCTGAAATATGAATCATACCGTCAACGCCGCCGATATCTACAAATGCACCGTAGCTTGTAAGCGACTTAACAACGCCGGTAAAACGGTCGCCGACAGCAATATTTTCCCATATCTTGTCCTCGGCAGCCTTACGCTGTTCCTTAAGTACACTGCGGATAGAACCTACCGCTCTGTGTCCTCTTCCTATTTCGATAATTCTGAAAGAAACTTCCTTGCCCTTTAAATCCTCAAGCGGTTCGCCCCTTGAAGCGGTTGCCTGAGAAGCAGGAATGAATACCCTTACATTATTTGAATAAGCGACTACGCCGCCCTTGATAATGTCTCTGACAACACCGGCAACAATTTCACCGGACTCCTTGGCTGCGACTATATTGTCCCAACCGGCAATAGCATCGTAACGGCGCTTGGAGAGCATTGCGGTTCCTTCCTGGTCATTTATCTTCATAATGATAAGATTAAGCTTATCGCCCGCTTTGACTTCGTCCATAAGCTTTACATCAGCATCCGAAGAGAACTCGTCAGCAGTTACATAGCCTGTAACACCTCTGCCTATATCCACCGTTATTTCGGTAGGATTAACGGCAACTACCGTACCGCAGACCTTCTGATCTCCGGTTAATCCGCTGAGCGAAGCCTCAAATGCTTCTTCGTCCGTCATTTCGTCGAAGCTTTTCTGAACAGATTCTTTAACCTCCGTCTGTTCTTCGACCGGTTGTAAATTTTCCGACATGGTTTTAATAACCTCCTTTATTATACCTGCAGGTGTAGAAGCACCCGCAACGACCCCCACCGAACCGCAGTTTTCAAAAGACAGGTCAGACAGCTCGTCCGCCGTCTCTATCAAAAAGGTTCTGCCGCAGTTTTCACGGCACACGTAAAAAAGCTTTGCCGTGTTAGAGCTGTGCCTGCCGCCAATAACAATCATTACATCGTTACTGCGTGACAGCTCCCGTGCCTCCTGCTGGCGCATAGAAGTCGCATTACATATTGTATCAAAAATTTTTGCATTTGTATATACTTTTTTTAATTTTTTTTCGCAAACTTTAAAAATTTCTGCGTTAAAAGTGGTCTGTGAGACCAAAATTACAGGTCGTTCACCGATTTTTTCCTTATCGGACAGTATTTCTTCAAGCTCGTCGGGTCCCGAAAAGACAAAAGCGTCCCCCGTACAGTGACCTACTATTCCGATTACTTCCTGATGACAGGCGTCCCCTGCTATCAGTGTGACATAGCCTTCATTACCCATTTCGCATACAATTTTATGTATTTTAGAAACAAACGGGCAGGTTGCGTCCACGGTTTTAACGCCTGAAGCCGCACATTCGTCCATAACATTTTTTTCGACTCCGTGTGAACGGATAACAAGCGTTTCTCCTGCCTTTACCTCTGACGGGGACTCAACTATTCTTACGCCCTTACCGCCAAGCTCCCCGACTATTTGAGGATTATGAATAATAGGCCCTAAGGTGCAAACTTTTTCGCCCTTATTAACAAGCTCGTACACTGTATTAACGGCACGGTCTACCCCGAAACAGAAGCCTGCGGTTTTCGCCACGGTTATTTTCAAACTATTCTACCCTTTCCTTAATGATTCCGACTATAAGCTCAACCGACTCGTCAAAGCTGCAATCCGATGTGTCAGCCAAAACAGCGTCGTCAGCTTTTTTAAGCGGAGCTATTTCTCGGTTCATATCTGCGTTGTCTCGATTTATTATATCGGAAAGCACTTCGTCAAGGCTTACATCAGCACCCTTTTCGATAAGCTCCTTATACCGCCTTTCGGCACGAACCTCAGCCGAAGCGGTTAAATATATTTTCACCTCGGCGTCAGGCAATACCACCGTCGCTATATCTCTGCCGTCCATAATCACATTGTTATCGGCGGCAGCCTTTCTTTGCATTTCAAGCAGGAATGCCCTGACCTGCGGTTTTGCGGAAACTGCGGACGCCATTTTAGAAGCCTCGGGTGTGCGTATTTCGTCCGAAACATCATTTCCGTCCAGCATAACCCTTTGTTCGCCGTTAATGAATTTAATTTCCACAACGGTGTTATCAAGCACCGACTGTATATCACAGTTAAGCGTTGTATCTGCACCCGATTTTAAAAACTTAAGTCCTACCGCCCTGTAAAGTGCGCCTGTATCTACATAAATATATCCGAGTCTTTTTGCCGCTGCTCTTGCAACCGAGCTTTTTCCCGCACCTGCAGGTCCGTCTATTGCCACTGCTGTCATTTGTTGTTCCCCTTTTATATATTGTTTCCCGCCGTAAATCCGGTTGAAAATGCTATCTGCAAATTAAATCCGCCGGTATAAGCGTCTACATCCATTATTTCACCGGCAAAGTATAACCCCTTTATAATTTTTGATTCCATTGTAGAGGGATTGATTTCCTTAACCGATATGCCGCCGCCCGTTATTATAGCTTCCTCAATCGGTCTTGTGCCTGTAATGTGAAGCGTCATATTTTTAATAACACTGCATAACCTCTCCCTCTGCTCACGGCTTATTTGGTTGACCTTTTCATCCCTCGGTATTCCCGAAAGCGTTATTATTACAGGTATGAGGCTTTTAGGCAAAAGCCTGTCAAGCGAATTTGCAAAATCACGGTTCTTAGCTTCGTCAAAATCACGCAAAATACGCACATCAAGCTGATTTAAAGTCAGTCCCGGTTTTAAATCTATTACTGCGGTATACTGCTTTTGACCTATTTTACGCATATGTGCCGAAGCGCTCAGTACAAGAGGCCCCGATATGCCGAAATGGGTAAAAAGCATTTCACCAAGCTCTGAAAAAACCGGTTTTTTCTTCCCCTCTTCAAATACCGAAAGGATAATGTTTTTAAGCGAAAGTCCCGAAAGTCTTTCACAAAATCCCTCATGTACTGTGAGGGGAACAAGCGAAGGTTTAAGCTCAGTTACGGTATGACCGAGCTTTTCTGCTATTTTATACCCGTCCCCCGTTGAGCCGGTAAGCGGATATGACATACCGCCCGTAGCAATTATTACGCCGTCCGCATTTATAATCTCGCCGTTTTCAAGCTTAACGCCGTTTACACAGCCGTTTTCCGCAATCACCGAAACGGCTCTGCCGTTAATAATATGCGCCCCGTTTTGCTTTACGCCTTTCACCAAAGCGTCAACAATATCGCACGCTTTGTCGGATACCGGGAACACCCTGTTTCCCCTCTCTGTTTTAAGGGGAACTCCCATACTCTCAAAAAACTTCATTGTATCAGAGGAGTTGAATTCCGAAAATGCCGAAAACAAAAATTTACCGTTTTTCGGGACATTTGAAATAAGGGTATCCGTATTGCAGTTGTTTGTAACATTGCACCTGCCCTTACCGGTTATCATTACCTTGCGTGCCGGACGGTCATTTTTTTCTACAATTATTATTTCGGCTGAACCGCCGTATTTTTCACCGGCACGGCAAGCCGCCATAAGTCCTGCGGCACCGCCGCCTATTATAACTATTTTTTTCATAGCGTCACCGAAAACTATTTTACAACAAAACAGAAAGAAAGTAAATAAAAAACCGACAGATAACATATCTTTTTAAGGTCGGACAGGATTTTAACCCTTTTGTTACTTGTCTATTCCTTATATTGGCTGTATAATTAGATATAATGTCATTTTATGCTATTTTTAGGAGCTGATTTAATGACCGATAATATATTTGTCATAATTCCCTCGCTTAATCCTGATGAACGGCTTATAAATACCGTAGAGGGTATGCTTGACATAGGTTTTAAAAAAATAATTCTTGTGAATGACGGCAGCGACGCCGAGCATTTGAAGTATTTTCCGAAGGCCACGGAAAACATTACGGTTATACACCGCAAGGCAAATCACGGAAAAGGTGCGGCGCTTAAGGTTGCCTTCAGGCATATTTTAAATAATTATCCGAACGCCGACGGTGTTGTCACGGTGGACGGAGACGGTCAGCATAAACCCTCCGATGTGCTTGCCTGTGCCGAAGCCTTAGACGGTATAGGCAAAGGTGCGGTACTCGGTTGCCGTGACTTTTCGGGTGAAGACGTACCGAGGCGCAGTCGTATGGGAAATCATATAACAT
The DNA here is from genome assembly GCA_017391425.1 of Clostridia bacterium. GTDB lineage: Bacteria > Bacillota > Clostridia > Oscillospirales > Acutalibacteraceae > UBA737. The sequence continues at coordinate 7,623 of JAFOYI010000017.1, forward strand.
CGGCGGTTTTCAAGGCGGTATGCGGAATGAAAATTTCCGATACACAAACCGGTCTGCGTGCGTTTCCTGCTTCCCTTTTGCCGCTGCTGATAACGGTAAAGGGCGACCGTTTTGAATATGAAACAAATATGCTGCTTAAATTTAAGCAGTGCGGTGTTAAAATAAAAGAAGTTAAGATTGAAACCGTATATCTTGATGAAAATTCGTCCTCCCACTTCAGACCGGTAATAGATTCACTTAAAATATACAAGTTTATACTGGCGTATATTTTAAGCTCAGCCGTTTCGTTTATAATAGATATACTGCTGTTTTATATCGCCTCTAAGCTGTTAAAGTCGTCGCTTGGTATGGCCACCGCATTAGTCGCCACCGTAATTGCACGGGCAGTATCCTCATTTGTTAATTACAGCATAAACAGAACCACAGTATTTGACTCGAAAAAGAAAAAGCGGAATTCACTTATAAGATACTATATCCTGGCAATTCCGCAAATGCTTGTTTCCGCCGCTCTGGTCTCGCTTATAGGCGCATTATTCAAGGCGGCGCCGGGCATTTCTACCGTAATTAAGGTTATAGTTGATACCGTGTTGTTCTTTATCAGTTACCGCATACAGCAGGGTTGGGTATTTTCCGAAAAGGACAGTGCCGGAAAATCCGTTAAGAAGAAAAAGCTGAGCGTTAAAACCGTTGTCGGCAGAACCCTTCTTTCCTTAGGCACGGCAATAGTTATGCTTGTTGTTACTGTTTTTTCGGCAGGCTTTATGGTTTGCTACGGTCCGAGCAAGAGCCTGCGCAATATGCTTGTTATAATGGCTAAGGAAGCAAGCGCCACAAAATGGGCGCCCACACTGTTTCTTCCGAAATCAAAGGTTGACGAAATAATAGCCGACAGCGAAAAGCTCAATACCGATGTAATAGATGTTGGTAACTATGTATCAGATGAAACCGCCGACGAATGGAAAGACGCCAAAAACGGTATGATACTTAACTTTTTAAGCGAGCCTAAGTACAAGGGTTATTTACTGCTTATAAAAGATCCTAAGCGTGTATCCGTCGGTATTTCGTCTGAAAACTTTGCCTCTGCAACAGAGGGTATGCGTATTTTTGATATTGCCTCAAAATACAATGCCGCCGCCGCTATAAACGCCGGTGAATTTTTAGATACAGGCGGTCAGGGCAAAGGCTCTGCCCCTATGGGACTTACATATTCAGGCGGTAAAAATGTATGGAACGACGGTCTTAAACGCACCTTTATAGGCTTTGATAAAAACGACCGCCTTATCTGCCGTGAATCAATGTCCAAGAAAGAGGCTGACGAATTGGGTATTCGTGACGCCGTTTCTTTCCAAAACGGAAATGTACTGATTGAACAGACAGGCAACGATGTTAAGCTTTATAAAGCAGACAGCGATACCGGCACGGCACAGCGTACCGCAATAGGTCAACGGGCTGACGGAACGGTTATAATGCTTGTTACCGACGGCCGCTCGGTAGACAGCATCGGCGCTACGAGAAACGATGTGATAGAGCTTATGGTTGCAAACGGTGCGGTAAACGCCGCTATGCTTGACGGAGGTTCTTCCGCAATGATGTATTACCGTGATTACTACGATGTTTATTCGGTTGATAAATCTCAGCTTGACCAATACCAGCTTCAGGGACTTGTAAACCGTTATAAAGCATTTACAAAGCCTCGCCGTATACCAACCTACTTTATAGTGACGGAGGAAAAGTGATGAAACCAAAGTCCCTGTTTTATAAAATTTATTTTTCGGTTATCGCACTGTTCGTTATTGCTCTGGCAGTTGGACTTTTAGTATTCAGAAGCTGGCTTTCCGGATACGAGGCGGCTCAACCCGAACCGATAGTAAATAAACTGATAGACGAGCATATAAAAACCTGCGACTTGTATTCCGTAAAGGATGAGTATAACCTCAAAATATCGGATTATGAATCAAAGAAGAGTTTTGATTCTTTCTTTAAGGCACTTACAGACGGCAAGGAAATCACAGGAACAACCTTGCCTGTAAAGCCTAAGGACTGCGACGCCGCTTATCAGATAAAAGCCAACGACGAAAGAATACTGAATGTTTATTTAAAGAAAAACGCCAAGACAAAGAAATACTTTGTTTCAGGGTGCGAATTTGACAGCTCGGTTTATAAAACCTGTAAAATCACTGCCTCGTCTGATGCGGAAATTAAAATTAACGGCATAACCGTAAAAAATGAAGACCGCAAGGACGAAGAGCTTCCGAACATTAAAAGCGACCTTCTTAAATCCGATGATTTGAATAAAAAACAAATTATAAATGTAACCGGACTTTTAAGCGAACCCGAAAGCGTAACGGCAATGTCGGGCAATAAAAGCCTAACGGTAGAAAACGATTCCGGCGTATATACCGTTGCGGAAGACTTTCCCGAAAAGGAAAGTGTTGCGGATTTTGCCGGCAAGGCGGCAAGCACCTATGCCGAATATATGCAGAATGATTCAAGCCTTGCAAATATACGGAAGTATATTGACAGCTCCACCGAACTTTACCAAAATATAAAGACAAGTCTTGTTATCTTCTCGCTTGACCATGAAGGGCATACTATAAAAGACATAAAAACCACAGATTTTCATAAATATAATGATAAGCTTTACAGTTGTCGGGTAAGACTTACTAATGTATTGAAACGCAACGGCGCACTTTATGAGGATAAATTTGACAAATATGTTTATCTGCAAAAGGACGGCGAGTCTTACATGGCGGTTGATATGCAGAATACGGGGGACTCTGTAAAATGAATGAGTTTGAACTGAGAATACTTGATTTTATTCGTGAACACCTTACCTGCCCATTTCTTGATGCGGTAATGCCGATAATTACGAAATTCGGTGACGGCGGTATCTTTTGGATAGCCGTAGCGTTGCTGTTTATCATTATCAAAAAGACCCGCAAGACAGGAATTTCAATGGGTGCGGCACTGCTTATCGGTCTTATTATCGGAAACCTTATACTTAAAAACTCCTTTGCGAGAATAAGACCTTACGACCTTAACCCCGCAATAAGACCCGAGCTGCTTGTAAAGGCGCTTTCGGATTATTCATTCCCGTCAGGTCATACACTGGCTTCCTTTGAAGCCGCAACGGTTCTTCTTATAAGGGATAAGCGTTTCGGCATACCGGCAATTATACTGGCGGTACTTATAGCCGTTTCAAGACTGTACTTATATGTACACTACCCATCGGATGTTTTGGCGGCCGCTGTTCTCGGAACATTTATCGGTATTCTCTCCTGCAAATTGATTGACAGGATATACGAAAAGATACAAAACCGAAAACAGCTCAAAACTGAATAAAGCGATAATAAAAAACGGTTGTTGCAGGTGATTTTACTCACCGTCAACAACCGTTTAATATTAATTTAATTTTTACTTTAACAGGTGAGTCCAGCCGTGCTTATCCTCAAGCTTGCCCCACTGAATTCCGGTAAGGGTATCGTAAAGATACTGCGTGACTTTGCCGATTTTACCGCCGTTAACCGGATATTTGACATCTTTATAGCAAAGCTCACCTATCGGCGAAACAACCGCAGCCGTTCCGCAACCCCAGGCCTCCTCAAGCTTGCCGTTTTTAAGTGCGTCGCCAAGCTCGTCCACACTCAAAAGTCTTTCGCTTACATTGTAGCCGTTTTCTTTAAGCACCTCAATGCAGGACTTCCTTGTAATACCCGGAAGAATAGAGCCTGTAAGCTTAGGAGTTACTATTTCTCCGTCAATCTTGAACATTACGTTCATTGCGCCTACTTCTTCTATGTACTTGCGTTCAACACCGTCAAGCCACAGTACCTGAGAATAACCCTTTTCCTCTGCTTTTTCGCCTGCTCTGTTGCTTGCGGCATAGTTTCCGCCGCATTTAGCATACCCGGTGCCGCCTCTTACAGCTCTTACATCCTTATCCTCAATCATAATTCTTACAGGGTTAAGTCCCTCGGCATAGTAACTGCCGACAGGCGAAAGGATTATAACAAAGGTGGCATGATGAACGGCGTGAACGCCTAAGTTTTCATCATTACCGAACATGAACGGACGGATATATAGAGAAGTTCCCTCAGCAGACGGGGTCCAATCCTTTTCAAGACCTACAAATGTATCAAGTATCTGTAAAAAATCCTCTTCGGGTATTTGTGGGAGACAAAGCCTCTCGGCAGAGTTGTTCATTCTGCGTACATTCTCTATCGGACGGAAAAGCTGAACCTCGCCGTCTGCACGGCGATAAGCCTTGAGTCCCTCAAAAATCTCCGAACCGTAATGTAAAACGGTTGAAGCCGGATGAAGCGAAATATTACCGAAAGGCACTATTCTTGCGTCATGCCAGCCTTCTTCACGGGAATAATCCATTATAAACATATGGTCGGTAAATATTTTCCCGAACCCGAGCTTACTGCTGTCCGGCTTAGCTTTGGGAGCCGTTGTTTTTGTTATCTTGATTTCCATATTAAAGACACTTCCTTAGGTTACAACACCTTTTTGCAAGTAATCCTACACAAACAAAAAGGAATATATTTAATAATACTGCCAAAAAGCCTATTTTTCAAGTATTAAATAATAAAAATAAGAAAATAAAGAAAAAAAGCTCAACACTTAAAATATTTCTTTATAACATATGTGAATAGGTAGTATAATTAAGCATTCCGATATACAATGGGGTGTCATTACGGAAAAAAATCTTACCGACGGCGGAGTGTTTAAAAATTTGGTGTTTTTTTCACTGCCGTATTTATTATCTTATTTTCTGCAAACGCTTTACGGTATGGCAGACCTTTTTATTATAGGTGAATTTAACGGAGTAGCCGCAACCACCTCTGTTTCGGTGGGTTCGCAGGTTATGCATATGCTGACGGTAATTATTGTAGGTCTTGCAATGGGATCCACCGTAAGCATAGGTAATGCCGTAGGCGCAGGCAACCGAAAAAAAGCCGCTTTAAGCATAGGCAACACGGTTACGCTGTTTATGGCGCTTTCTTTAATCCTTACATCGGTTTTAATACTTGTTGTAAAGCCTATTGTAAATGCCGTTTCCACCCCTCCCGAGGCTGTGAACGGCACTGTAAAATATCTTACAATATGCTTTTTGGGAATTCCCTTTATCACAGCATATAACATAATCAGCTCTATTTTCAGAGGCTTGGGCGACAGCAAAAGTCCTATGTATTTTATCGCCATAGCCTGTGCCTCAAACATTATTCTTGATTATTTGTTTATAGGGGTTCTTAATATGGGACCGGCCGGTGCCGCTCTCGGAACAACGCTTTCACAGGCTCTGAGTGTGGCTGTTTCGCTTCTTGTTATATTAAAGCGCAAATTGGATGTCACCCTAAAAAAATCAGATTTTAAGCCGCAGCGCCCTGTAATGGGTAAAATTCTTAAAATCGGTATACCGGTAAGCCTGCAAGACGGTTTTATTCAAATATCCTTTATACTTATTACCGCAATCGCCAATCACAGAGGTCTGACCGACGCCGCCGCAGTAGGCATAGTTGAAAAAATTATCGGTTTTGTATTTTTGGTACCCTCGTCAATGCTGTCGGCGGTATCGGCAATCGGAGCGCAGAATATCGGTGCCGGAAAACCGCAAAGGGCGGTATCAACCCTGAAATATGCAATAATAATTTCCTCGGTATTTTCTGTAACCGTAGCAGTTATTGTCCAGTTTGCCGCAAATTCGGCAGTAAGCCTTTTTACAGACGACAGCGCCGTGGTTATATCCGGCGGTCAGTATTTAAAGGGATATATATGGGATTGCTTTTTTGCCGGAATACATTTCAGCTTCAGCGGATATTTCTGTGCGGCGGGAAAATCGGGATTTTCTTTCCTGCACAACCTGCTTTCAATAATTCTCGTCCGTATACCCGGTGCCTATATTACCTCAAAAATGTTCGCAAGCACTCTTTTGCCGATGGGTTTGTCTTCAGCCGCAGGCTCGCTTTTTTCCGTAATCATATGTGCCGTAATATTGGCGGTAATGCTTAGAAAAAACAAGAAAATTGTCATATCATGATAAGAAATACACCCCTTCAAAGAAAACAAACTCTTTAAAGGGGTGTATGCATATAGGCAGACAGTGGTTTCCGTTCTGCTGTCACAAATTTAAAGCTTTATTAAATTTTGAATATCGTCCGCTATCCCGTAATCGGCATAATTGAAAATAGGGGCGTCACGGTCGCAGTTTACGGCAATTACCGTGCCTGATTGCCGAATTCCCGCAATGTGATGAATTGCACCCGAAATTCCCACGGCTATGTAAACCTCCGGATTTACGGTTTTCCCCGTAAGACCGACCTGAATTTCATACGGCAGGTAATCGTTATCAACCATTTTTCTTGTCGCCGCAATGCCGGCGTTTAATTTTTCGGCAAGTGCTTTAATTTCAGGTATATAATCCCTTGCACCGTAGCCTATACCGATAATTATTTTTTTCTGTTCTTCTTCGGCGGTGCGTACTGTTGCCATAGGCGGATTTGTTTCGCACCTGATTTTTGCAATTATATCACCCGAGCACGCAGGACGGTACATATAAAGCGTTTCGCCGTCTGTTTCAAGGGCGGTACAGTCCGCACAAAGTCCCGTTTCAAGCAAAGCCGCAACCTGCGGTGCTAATGCCTTAGAAAGCATATCGCTGCCCCACAGCACGGCGTCCGGCTTGCCGTTTTTGATTTTTTCTGCCATTTTTTCGGGTGTTTCAATATCAATTACGGTTATGCTTTCCCCCACAGTTTCCGCAAAGCTTAGAGGCGAAGAACCGACGCACCACACGCTTTCAAGCCGTTTTTCGCTTATAACCGGCTTAATTTTTTCCCTGCCTTTTTTTAAGCCTGTCTCAATAGCCGCATTAAGCTCGTCCGACTTAATAAATTTGCAGTGCCGACGGTCGGAATTGTTTTCAAAGGTCTTTAAAACCCGTGTAGGCGAGCCTTTGAGTCCGCAAAGCGATGTGTCGGCTTTTATATCCTGTGCCGTCCATATTTCAGTCTGAACCTTTTTGGAGCGTATGCTCGGAAGTCTCAGCTTCATACTCTTTTCAGCCGTTATTACGGTGTTTGAAGCAAACTGCGTCTCGACTCCGTTTCTGTCTTTAAATACAAGCGTTCCGCAGTCAGAATACATTGACATAACATTTGTAACAAGGTTAAAACCGAGCCTTACCGCAAGTGAAGGACCGACCTGACCCGTATCGCCGTCAACCGACTGTCTGCCGCACACAACAAGCTGCGGTTCAAGACTTTTTATTGCAAGCGATAAGGCATATGATGTAGCGAGTGTGTCTGCACCGGCAAACGCCTTGTCGCACAGTAATACCGCTCGGTGTGCGCCGAGCCTTGTAAGCTCTTCAAGAAAAGGCGCCGTTTTTTGCGGTCCCATACTTAAAAGCGTTATTTCGCTGTCCGTTATATTAAGCGCAGCCTCATATGCGCTTGCGTCAAACGGATTAATTTCCCCGTTTGCCGATTGCTTTACACATACAACAATTTTCATTCCTTACCTCGCATCGTATATCGGGGCAAGTGCGTCGTGTATTTTTTTGTATTCAACGAATACCTTGCGGTATTTTTCGGTATTTTGTGGGTTCGGTACTGTTACGGATTTAGGCTTAACGCACTTTTTAACTGCATCGGTAGGGTCTGCAAATATGCCTGCGGCTATTCCGGCAAGCATGGCAGAGCCAAACGATGAATCACTGCTTTCGGAGGTTTTAAGCGAGAGTCCCAGAACATCAGACGCCATCTGCCGCCAAAGCTTTCCCTTAGTGCCTCCGCCTATTGCCGCCGCAGTATCCTTATACTGAATACCGAGCTTATCAAGCGCAAGCTTAGCGTCAAGCAGTGAATAGCACACGCCCTCAAGCACCGCTCTTGTAAAATGCGCCTTATTATGCGTTGCCCTTATTCCCGTAAAGCTTCCGCAGAGCATCGGATCGGCATACGGCGTCAGCTCGCCGTTAAGATAAGGGTGGTATATCATACCCTCACAGCCTATCGGTATCTTTGCCGCCGCTTCGTCAAGCTCCTTATACTCTCCGCCGAAGGTATCCCTGTACCAGCGGTAAGATGCGGCGCACGCCTTAGTTGCCGTGCCGGGATACCAAAATCCCTTAGCTATGTGGGAATAGTTTACAAGATCTCTGTCGGGGTACGGTCTATCTGTAATAACGCAAATTCTGCCTGCGGTTGCAAGCTTAACCGTAACATCACCCTTTTCGGTAGCGCCCGAAGCGAATACCTCCATACATGTGTCGGTTGTTCCGCAAATCACGGGTGTGCCGCTTTTAAGTCCGGTAAGCTTTGCAGCGGTTTCCGTCACACCGCCTATAATATCGGTCGGCGATACTATATGCGGCAGAACCGATAAATCTATGCCGGCAAGGCGGCATAAATCATCCGACCACTTCATAGAGCGGCAATCAAACAGCATACTGCCCTCTGCCTCAATATAATCAGTACAAAAGACGCCGGTAAGAAAATATCTTATATAATCTTTTTCAAAGAATATATACTGCATTTTTTCAAATACAGACGGACGGTTTGCTTTAAGCCACAAAAGCTGCGGCAGGGTCCATATAGTATCAGGCTTATGGAATGTGGTTTTAAATATTTCCTCGCCGTGTTCCTTTAATAAAAGGGCGGCTTCGTTGCGTGAACGGGTATCCGTCCAGTGAACTGCGTTCATAAGCGGTTTAAACTCTCCGTCACACGGCAAAAATGTATGTGTGGCGGAATCTATTGCAATGCAGGCAATATCGCAGGCATTTATACCGCTTTTTTCGATAATTGCGGCGGTATTTTCACACAAAGCCTTTATCCAATCATCCGGCGACTGTTCGCAAGCACCCTGTTCGGGATAAAGGGTAGGATATTCTGTTGTATTTTCCGCCACAATACTGCCGGTATCGTTAATAAGCGTTGCCTTTGAGGCTCCGCCGCCGAAATCTACTCCAAGTAGGTATTTCAAGATACTTACCTCCTAAATAAAAATGGAAAACATTACAGGTATAGTTATTATTGAAATTAAATGCGAAATAAGCGCCATACCCGCTCCCGGTGTTGTATCGCCGCCGTACGCCGCAGGAAATACCACCGTATTAAGCCCAAGCGGCATTGCTGTGGCACAAAGGGCTACCCTTATTATATCCTTGTCGGTTTTAAGCAGTAACAGCACCGCCATAAAAAGCGAAGGCAAAATTATAAGCCTTATAACAGACGCCAAATATACCTTTTTGTCGCTTGCAAGGGTTTTAAGGCTGTACTCGCCTATAACAAAGCCCGTAAGCAGCATTGCAAGCGGTGACATACAAGCACCTGCACTCTGTATTGCAGTTGTTATAAACTTAGGCAACGGAACCGCCGAAAGACCGCATACCGCACCTAATATAAGTGAAATGAAAATAGGATTAATAAAGGTTTTTGCGCTTATTTTTTTGCCGCCCTCTGTGGGTATAAGCGAGGCTGTACCGATAGAATAAACATAAAGGTTAAGCGGCAGTGTAAATATCATATAATCAAAAAGTATCTCTTCCCCGAAAACGCCCAAAACCACGGCATTACCCATAAAGCTGAAATTAGCTACCGCAAAGGAATATGTATATATCTTTTTAAGATATCCGTCCTTAGCAAAAAACTTTGCCAAAATTATACCTATCGGAAGTGAGACTGCCATAACAGCCGCACCGTAAAGCATATATGTCCACTTTAATCTGAAATTTTCCACGGTACAATACTTATAAAAAACCGAAAATACAAGACAAGGGACAAACGCATATGTCTCAAGCTTAGAAAGTACTACCGAATCATCGAGCGGCAAAAGCCGTTTTTTGTTGAGGAAAAAACCGAGTGCCATAAAAATAAACAGCACCAACATCTGATTTAAAGTGGCTGTGAATACCTGCATTTTAAACTTCCTTAATAATTTATTTTGAAATTCTCTCCCGTAATGCCCGGAATTACACCCTTGTCCGTAAGTGCTTTGTTTTCAGTATGAGCTATCAACCATTTGTTTTTTCTGAACAAAAGCGGCTCACCGACAGCATTATCAAGCGGTTTGTTAGTGTCAAGCGGCAGTCCTACAACACAGCCGAAGCCTGAATTTTCTACCTCGCAGGGGCAAAAATGCAGAGTGGTTGCGTAAATTTCCGCCACAGTGCCGCAGGGCAAATAAAATGCCTTAAAGCTTGATGAATCAATTTTTCCGTTTTCAATATCCCAAATATGTCCCAAAATAAGCACAAGCGGAGTCACCGCAATATTTATTTCGCTTGACATATGCCATTCCGCACCGTTTAAAAAGCTGTTGTGCCCCTGGCAATAGCCTATTTGAGTAGGCAGAGTACCGAAAAACTTATTCTTAATTTCCTCGGCAACAGAAAGCTTTTCGAAGCTCTCCTCACTCGGAGTATAAGCGGAGCCGTCTGCCGGTCTGCTTATTTTTTCGGCAGCTTTAATTATTTCCGCCGTATCAAGACCTGTTATAACCTTACCAAAGGTTTTGAATTCATCACTGTCTACCGAATAAAGACTTATATTCGGATTTTTTTGTTTAAGGGTATTAATCATGAATTTCTCCTTATATTTTATCATAAAAGGGACTGTATTAACAGCCCCTTTTTAATTATTTCTTTTCTATCCACTCGTGGTCGGGGTCACTGCTTCTGTTAAAGCCCTGATGGTCGCCTGCCATAAGCCACAGGAAATAAGTCTGATAACCGGGCGTTGCAACTGTGGTATGATATCCGTAAGGGAACTCCACAAGCTCATCGTTTTTAACACGGTACGCCTCGTCTATACTGCCGTCTGCCGTATAAAGGCACTGAACGGCAAAGCCCTGTTTGGGGTCAAAAAGGAAATAATAAATTTCCTCTGCTATGCACTCCTTAGGCATATTGTCCACATCGTGCTTATGGGGCGGGAAACCTGCCCAGTTACCCTCGGTAACATAAGCCTCGCCTACGGTTAAATGCTTAGCGTTTGAGTTTTGGTCTATAATAAAGCTTGTTTCTCTTTGATACGGCTGCTCGCCCAAAAGCTTTAATACCACATGGTCTTCCCTCAGAACCTGAGGTTCGGTCTTTTCATCGATTAAGGAAGCGCAAACCGCAATTTTAATGTGGTCTTTTGCGGTAATTGTAAGCTTCTGTTCACGAGGCATATAAAAGCTTTCTGCCTTTCTGTTTTCAAAAACGGTGTTACGGTTGCCTATATTCTCCCACTTTTTGCCGTCTGCTTCAACATCGCAATGTCCCTCAAGCATTATGAAGGCTGTTTCTTTGTCATCGGTATAGTATTCCAAGGTTTCTCCGCCGTCAAGCTCTATCATACCGAATTCAAGCATCTTTAACGAACACTCGCCTATCTTGCTTATCGGTGTATAGCCTTTAGCCGGCTTATACGCTTTTTTATAATTCATAGCCATTCTCCTTTAAAAAGTCTTTAACCGTCTCAAAATCGGGTACGCTTTCCCTTGCTCCGACGCCGGTACATTTTATTGCCGACACAGCACTTGCAAAATAACAGCATTTAAGAAAATCATATCCCTTTAAATAACCTGCGGCAAATGCGCCGTGGAAAACATCACCTGCTCCGTTTGAATCCGCAACCTTTACGGAGAAAGCCGGATAAGCCGTCAGGCGTGTACCGTCATACAGTATGCCGCCTTTTTTGCCCTGAGTTATTACAACAACATCCGGGTTGTATCTTTCATAAAGCTTCTTTGCCGCATCCTCGGCTTTTTTAACACCGGTAATGCCAAGCGCAAATTCCTCTGACGGAATAAGAATATCGGCATAAGGCAAAAGATTTTCCACATTGTCATAAAGTCCGCCGGCATCGTAAAGAACCTTTGTGCCGTTTTTAGCCGCGAGCTTTGCCGCCTCAATCGCACCGGACATTTCGTTTCCGTCTATCATTAACAAATCAGCTTCGGCAACAGCCTTACTTTGATTTTCGTTAAGCTTTAACTGCGGCAAATTGCCCCTGTCAAATACACAGGTGCGGCTTGTAGTTTTAGCGGAAAGCCAAATAATCGATGTAAAGGAACGATACCCCGAAAAAACCTCGATATTATCGGTTTTAACGCCGTATTTTCGGAAATCCTTTATTAAAAAGCTGCCGCCTGCGTCATCCGCCAAAACGCCGATATATTCGGTCTCTGTGCCGAGCTTCGCCGCTGCGACAAGTCCTGTTGCCACAGGACCGCCGCCGGCTTGTTTTAATGCGTCCGCACACATTTTTGTATCTTCCTTAGGATAATTCGGAACATTTATAAGCGTATCCATAACGCATGCTCCGATACCTACTGCCTTTTTCATCTGTTTACGCCTTTCCTTCAGCACCGGTAAGCGCTATTTTCGAAAGTGCTAATTTCTTTACGCTTTCTATCGGCTTTTTCATAAACATATCAACCGCAAGACTGCGTGTAGGATCATTAAGGCTTTCAAGCGTACCGTCGGCAAAAGCACAGCAAACATCAGTACCGATATTCATTTTACGGATACCTGCATTTATTGCCGCCTTAACCTGATCGTCCGGAATACCCGAACCGCCGTGCAGTACAAGCGGAATTCCTCCGGTTGCCTTTCTTATAGCCGAAATTCTCTCTATATCAAGCTTCGGGGGTTTTTTGTAATGTCCGTGTGCGTTTCCTACAAGCACTGCAAGACAGGTAACATCTACCTGCTTAACAAATTCGGCTGCCTCTTCGGGGCTTGTAAATTCGTCCATAGCGTCATCGTTAACACTGCCGATATGTCCAAGCTCACCCTCTACACCTACGCCGATTGCATTGCAGGACTCAACAATGTGCTTGGTGAGCGCAACATTTTCCTCAAATGGATGGGTAGAGCCGTCAAGCATAATACCCGTAGCGCCGAGTCTGAGCGCTTTCATAACCTCAGCCTCGCTCGGACCGTGGTCAAGATGGAAGCAAACCGGTACGGTTGCCTTTTTAGCCGCCGCAAGAATAGCGGGAGCTAAATAATAACCTACATATTCGTTGAAAAGGCGGGGATAAACCTGCATTATAACAGGTGCCTTTGCCTCCTCAGCGGCATCAAATACACCCATAACGGTTTCGGTATTGTATACATTAAAAGCCGGTATACAATAGTTGCCTTTTTCAGCCATTCCTATAATTTCCTGTAAAGTCACTAACATAATTTTATTACCTCTTTAGCCTAAAATCAAGTCTTCAATAGAAAGAACTTCTATTTTATCCTGCTTTACGGATTTAAGCGCCGCATATTCGGAAACACAGGCAGTAACAACCGTATTTTCATGTATGCTTTCAACATTGTAAAGTCTGCGTGCCGCTACTTCGCCTATAACATCCGGAAGATACTCCGCCATTAAGAGATTGCCTGCCCAAACAGTTTCCTTACGGTTTAAAAGCATTTCATGAAGCGTTGCAAAAGCCTTTATTATTTCACGGGGTTCTTCTGTTTCCTCAAGATCACGGGACAACTGATAAGGATCTTGGAAAACAACTGTTTTGCCGGTGTTATGTGCTTTCAGCTTTCCGTCCTTTAAAAGTCCTGCAACAAATGTAGTGTAGGTTACAGTCTCAGCCTTTACATCTATTCCGTATTCCTTATAAAGCTGTTTTACGGTCTTAGCGTCATTCGGATCGTAAAGAACTACGGTCTTGTATTCACCGAATACCTTTGCCGCTGTCTCCATCTGTTTCTTTGTTTCGTCAGCCGCACTGATAAGGAAATCAAGCTGTGAGCCGCTTGCCGGTTCATCAGAAAGAACCGTGAACTCTACGCCTGCCTTTTCAAGTACCTTTATTGCTTTAACAGCCTGACAAGCTACCTTATAGCGTGCGTCTACGCCTAAATAAAGGAGTGTATCGGTCTTAGCGGAATGAGCGTCAACAGCCTTTTTAAGCTCTGCGGAAATTTCGGTTTCGCCGTAAGCGTTGCCTGTTTCAAGGCAGTTATCAACAAGCTTATTTATGTATTCGGGCAAAGCACCCTCAAGTGCCGCCTTAAGTCTTGTTTCCTTAGTAAACATAACCGGATCCCAGCCGGTAACGCAAACATTGACACAGCCGCCGCAGGTGCAACATTCATATATGTTATCCATTATTTCCGGAAGCTCAATAGCGCCCCTGTTTACAAGTGAAATGCCGAGAGCTCTTGCACGGGCTGTACTTCTTTCGTGACCTGTTGCATTGCCTATCGGGCAGATGTGATGGCACATCCAGCAAAAGCGGCAGGAGTCAACATGCTGTTTAGCTTTATCAGATAAATTCATTTTCATTTCCTCCCCTATTAAAGACCTAACTTAAACGGATTCATTATGCCGTTCGGGTCGAGTGTTTTCTTAAGACCTTCAAATACCTGCATTGCCGGACCGTACTGCTCTTTCATAAGTCTGCCGAGCTTGATGCCTACACCGTGATGGTCATTTACAACGCCGCCGTGAGCCAAAGCCGTTCTGACGCCGCAAGTCCATACTGCCTGGTGAAGTCTGAGTGCCTCAACAGGGTCTTTCGGAACATCCTTGCCGTCGATAATAAAGCGGTCATAAACCATTGCGCCCCACTCATACCAGTGTGAGAAGTGTGCAATAAATTTGGCCTGCGGGAAGTTTGTTTCTATAGCTTCCTTCATTGCCCAGTAAATTTCCTCAATCTTGCCGTAAGGAGCAATAGTATCCATTGTACCGAACATCTGCGGAATATCCATCATATAACCGGGATAGAAGAAGGTAATCTTTTCATCCCACCATTTTTTGCCGTAGTCGCTTCCCATATCCTCAGCGCCGTATTTTGCAAAGGTTTTAAGAAGAATTTTCTCCTCAACCTCTACCATTTCACGGTCGCCCTCATATGCCACATTCATAAACGCACCCTTGCGCTCAACACCGACAACCTTTTTAATAAGAGATGCGGTTTCTGCCTCGTCATAAAGACGCATAACAGACGGTTTGAATTTCTGCAGCAGCTCACGAGCCGCCTTAAATGCACCTGTCATATCCTGGAATAAGAAACCGCGGAAACGGCGTTCCTCAGGCTGATCGAATATTCTTATCTGAGCCTTTGTGATTATGCCAAGAGTACCCTCAGAGCCTATAAATATCTGGTTTAAATCTGGACCTGCCGCATGTTTAGGTGCGGAAGATGTATTGATAATATCGCCGTTAGGAAGAACAACCTCCATCTGAAGCACCATATCATCTATTTTGCCGTATTTGGTGGAGCATACGCCTATGCCTCTGTGCGCCAAAAATCCGCCGACGGTAGAGCATGTAAGGCTTGACGGATAGTGCATTGTTGCCTTACCGACTTCGTTAGCCGCCCATTCAATATGCTTATATATAGCGCCTGTGCCGCACTCTATGTACATACCCTCGGTATTAACCTCGTAAATCTTGTTCATACGCTTGGTATCGAGAAGTATGCCGCCGCAAACAGGCAGAGCACCGCCCTGCGTGCCGCCGCCTGCGCCCCATGTGGTAACGGGGAGCTTATAATAATTAGCAATTTTAACTACCTTAGATACTTCTTCTGCATCCTTAGGGCATACAATTATGTCTGCCTCAGGCATACGGCATCCACGGTCTGCCCACATACGGGACAGCCAATAATAGTCAACACTGTGAGTTACCCTGTCTATCGCACGGGTGGAGCAGTTCTCTTTACCGACTGCGTCCTCAAGCTCGGTTAATATCATTGCAAATAAAAATTCGTTCATCTGATATTGCATTTCTTTTTTTCTCCTTTAAAATTACTTTACGGTTTCATCAACCTTAAGATTCGGGAAATATTTACAGAACTCTTTGATTTCTTTTCTGTAGTCACCCTTCATTTCTACAAAGTGGTGAATGTACGGTCCGTCAAGCAGTCTGTCCTCAACCGCCTGCAAATCCTCAAATTCACCCCAAATATAGGTGCCGTGCGTCTCAGGTCCTTCGGTAGTGCGGCAAATAAGCGGCAGTACCATATAATCGCCGTGTTCTTGGTCAATACGTGCAACGGTATATTCACCGTCTTTTCCTCTCATCCATGCACGCTGGTTAACAAGGCGTGCCTTTGTGCCTTCCGCCTTTTCGCTTACAGGGAACGGTCCGCAGTGCCACAAAAGCTCGGCGTTTTTATTCTCGGGGTGACGGACGGTAAATTCGCCGAATAACGGCTTGCCCTTACCGAGTGTTGCACATTTCATAAGAGCCATTGTCATAGCACAGTGAATATCGCTTTCGCAGGAAATCATAAGACCCATTTCGTTAAGCAGGCCGTAAACCGCACAGGGAGCTAATCCGTCAAACATAATAGGAGTTGCGGTCCAGCACTCCGCCGAAATAACATCAAGATTGAATTCTTCAAAAAGATGCTTATACATAGCTGTCATTGTTGCCATCGGCTTTATGTATTTGGGCGTTAAATCGTCAAGCTCGTAATTTGTAAGGAAATATTGCTCGTATTCGGCTATTTCGTCGGCATAATCCGTTTCGGCAGTTTTCATCCTCTGCTCGATAATTGCGAAGTTGATAGGAATTATTTTTATGCCGAACTTCTCCATAAGCTCGCCCTCGTTCCATATTACAGAGAAGAACGGAGCCGGACGGGCGCCTACCTGACCTATACGCATACCTTTGAAGTTTTTAACCATACATGCTACACGCACAAAGCTGTCAAAGCCGTTTTTAAATTCATCGGACTCAATCCTGCAGCACGGCAGATGTGAAAACGGAATGTGATAACGCTGCATCTGGCGTGAAACGCCGAACAGTCCGCACTGAGAATCGGTCGGTCTCATACCGTCCTTATAATACTCATCATCAAGCGGAGCCCACAGAAGAACCGGTTTACCGAGAGCCTTTGCAATATCCGCAGCGGCTTCTTCGTTACCGAAGTTGCAGTTGATAATTACAACTGCGTCAACCTTTTCTTCTTTAAAGCGCTCTACCACTTCAGCCGCCGATTCATCGTCAAAAATAAGATCGGCACAGCCAAGCCCCTTACTGTCGGTAAAGGTTACATTTTCGCTTGCAAAGTTTTTTTCTATGTAATCAACAAATCTGTGACCTCGTTCCTCTGCCGAAACCCATGTCAAAAAAGTTTTTGCAGGGCGGTTGGTCGTGTTACGGCGCATAGGTACAAGACCTATTTTTACCTTATAGTTAAGCATATTATCCCCTCACTTTAAAATTATATATTAAAGATAACAGATAAAAAGCTCCGAATCAACCCAAAAAGCAAAAATTTATTTTGTTTTGTTGACTTTTTTCCGAAAAAATGCTACAATAATGGAAATTATTTTCATTTGGTGATATATAATGGAATCGACATTGCACAAAATAAGAAGGCTGTATACCGAAATGGGACCGGGCGAAAAAAAAATCGCCGATTACATTGCGGGCGACACGCAAGGCGTTGTAAGTCTTTCGGTTACAGAGCTTGCCGAAAAGTGCGGCTGCGGCGACGCCACGGTAGTGCGTTTTTCGAGGCGGCTCGGCTTTGAGGGCTTTCAGGCACTTAAAATAGGAATTGCGGGAGAAATCGGCTCAACCTCATCTGTCGGAACGGAAATTAAAAGGACAGACACCTGCTTTGAAATATTCAGGAAACGAATTAACGATATTTCCGTTTCTTTGCAAAGCACAGAAAGCATACTTGATGCGACCGCTCTTGAAAAAGCGGCAAACACTATTATGAAGGCTCGCAGAATTGCAGTATTCGGACTCGGCAACTCGGCAGCAATCGCAATGGACGCCGCCCATAAATTTTTGCGGCTGGGGCTTGATGCACAAAGCTGTACCGATAACCATATGCAGGCTATAATTGCTTCACACCTTGACCGCCAGAGCGTTGCAATCGGAATTTCGCATTCCGGCTCATCCAAAGATATAGTTGAAGCGCTTAAGCTTTCAAAAATCGGCGGCGCCGCAACCATAGGCATAACAAACTACGCCGCCTCCCCTATTGTTGAGGCGTCGGACATAACCCTTTTTACAAAATCAGAGGAAACAAAACACTCAATACTCGGTATGAGTTCGAGAATAGCACAGCTAACCATATTTGACGCTATTTATACATATATTGTTATAAATCTTGACAAAGCGGCAGTGCAGGCAATTTACAATACAGAAATTGCTTTGCAGAATAAAAAGTATTAAAAAACCGGCGGAAATTTTTCCGCCGGTTTTAAACTATTTTTCAAATAATTTAATATGCTTTTTAAGTGCCTCAAAGGTTTCATCACTTATATTGTGTTCGATTTTACAGGCGTCTGCCGCAGCAGTTTCCGCCTCAACCCCGATATTTTTCAAAAACTCGGATAAAACATTATGCCGTTCATATATCTTGCAGGCAATCTCATTCCCGGAATCCGTAAGGGTTATATAACCGCTTGCATCTACATTAATGTATCCGCCCGATTTCAAAAGCCCTATTGCACGGCTTACGCTTGGCTTTGAAAAATTCATATATTCGCTGACATCTATGGAACGCACAAATTGACTCTTTTTACTGAGTATCAAAATAGTTTCCAGATACATTTCGCCCGATTCCTGCAAATGCATACACATATCTCCTTAAGCTATCATAAGAAAATCATACCACAAATAACACGGTAAAACAAGTTGAATTTTTAATTAATTTCAAATTTCGTATTTTTTGTCCTGTCATAAATCATACAGCACCGGCATATGTTTTACCAAAAGACAGTTTAACTGCCGTGAGTTGAAAGCGTATGGAGGAAGCATTATGACAAATGTGAGCATTTACAAGGACATTGCCGCCAGAACAGGCGGAGACATTTATATCGGGGTAGTAGGTCCGGTACGCACCGGAAAATCCACTTTCATAAAGCAGTTTATGGATAAACTGGTACTTCCGAATATTTCCGAAGAATACCAAAAAGAGCGGGCAAACGACGAAATTCCGCAATCTTCATCCGGCAGAACAATAATGACAACCGAGCCAAAATTCATCCCCGAAAAGGGTGTGCAAATTAATATCGATAACTCAAGTGCTATGAATGTGAGACTTATAGATTGCGTAGGCTACATAGTACCCAGCGCACTCGGATATATCGAGGGCGATCAGCCCAGAATGGTAATGACGCCGTGGTTTGAAGAACCGATACCGTTTAATATGGCAGCGGAAATCGGAACCCGAAAGGTAATAAACGAACATTCCACCATCGGGCTTGTAATTACTACCGACGGCAGCATAAGCGATATTCCGAGAAGCGAATACGAGGAAGCAGAGGAACGGGTTATTGAGGAACTAAAAGGGATTAACAAACCGTTTATAATACTTCTTAACTGTATGTATCCCGATTCGGAAGAATCGGCAGAGCTTGCCGCCCGTCTTACGGAAAAATACGGCGTGCCTGTTAAGCCGATAAACTGCCTTGAGCTTGATGAAGACGGTATTAAAAAAATACTTTCCCGCATACTGTTTGAATTCCCGATAAAAGAAATATGCATTAATTTCCCAAGATGGATAAATTCTCTGCCGCTTGAACATTGGCTTAGAACCGACTTAACCGAAACAATTAAAAAATCGGCAGAGTGTATGCACCA
>JAFOYI010000018.1 GCA_017391425.1 Clostridia bacterium
ATTTTTTTTATTTTTTAGAAGAAAATATCTTGTTTAGGAGTACTGTCACAAGTATAATTACGCCGATTACCGCAAATATACCTACCATACCTACGCCCATATAACGAAGATTATTTACAAAATTCATAGGATTGAAATTCATCGTAAGCTACCTCCTACATAAAGAAGTTAAGGATAAGACCGCCTGCTATTACAGATGCAATCTGACCCGAAACATTTACGCCTACCGAATGCATAAGCAAGAAGTTCTGCGGGTCTTCTTTGAGTCCCATTTTGTGAACTATACGGCCCGACATCGGGAATGCAGAAATTCCGGCAGCTCCTATCATCGGGTTGATTTTGTTCTTTAAGAACAGGTTTAGGAACTTTGCAAATATTACGCCGCCTGCGGTGTCAAATATAAATGCAAACAGACCGAGTCCCAAAATAAGCAGTGTGTCAGGTCTTAAGAATTTTTCAGCCTGCATTTGCGAGGCAATCGTAATTCCGAGGAATATGGTTATGAGGTTTGCAAGTACATTCTGTGCAGTCTCGGAAAGTGAGTTCAGAACGCCGCATTCCCTAATAAGATTTCCAAACATAAGGAATCCGATAAGAGAAACGGATTCGGGAGCCACTATGCCGGCAATAACGGTTATGATTATCGGGAAGAGTATCTTAGTGAGCTTAGATACCTTCTTCTCATGGTAAGGCATTCTTATAAGACGCTCTTTCTTTGTGGTAAGAAGCTTTATAACCGGAGGCTGAATAATAGGTACAAGCGCCATATACGAGTATGCGGCTACCATTATAGCACCGGTATAATTTGATTTGAGCTTTTGAGCAACTACTATTGCGGTCGGACCGTCCGCAGCACCTATAATGCCTATTGAAGCGGCGTCGTTAAGGTCAAAAAACATAGATGCGGCACAGAATGTAAAGAAAATTCCGAATTGAGCCGCCGCACCGAATATCATAAGCTTAGGATTAGAAAGCAAAGGTCCGAAATCTATCATTGCACCTATACCGATAAACAGAATAAGAGGGAACAACTCGTTATTGATGCCCGCCCTGTACAGCGTAGATAAGGCACCCTCCTGCGTTTCGCCGCCGAATATTCTGTCAACTGCGCCCGAAAACGGAATGTTTACAAGTATCGTACCAAAGCCTAAAGGTAAAAGGAGCGTAGGCTCCATTTCGTACTTGATGGCAAGGAATATTAAAATTCCTCCGATTGCCCACATGGCAACATAACGCCAATCCACAAGCGCTGAAAAATTTTCGATTAAGAAACTAAAATCACTTAAAGACATAATTTCCACCTTTCTGATGTTACGGTAAAATAAAAAACCTTTACCGTATGTAAAAATACAGTAAAAGTCTTGCTATTTAATGCAACTGCGGGTCAAAGACCGTGTATTGACGCATGTTGCAACGGATAACCGTCAGCTACTCCCTTAAACTTGTACTGTATTATATCATATAAATCTGTTATTTGCAAGCAAAATATACCAAATAGAAAATTCGGTTTTAATTAAGCCCTTGACGGGCAGGAAAAGGTTTGATAGAATTGGGAATATGCTGTGAAAAAGGGAGATATTAATAATAAAATCAGCTTAATAAGGAAGAAAAAGTCGGAGTAGGAGTAATCGGTTACGAGGGTAAAGAGCATACGCCAAAAGCCGGTGATAGCTTCCGCTTTGCAAGGGACGGGCGGCATTATGCCAAAGCTTAAAACGGCATTTCTTATTACGCTTGAGTATTTTTTGCCCACAAAAAATCAAAATATTGCAAGGGTTATTCTTGACAATAAGGGCTAATAATAATATAATATTGTTTATATGGACTTCTCAGATTATAATATATAAAGGTGGTTTTTTTATGGCAAAGGTAATTAAAATTACCGATGACGGACTTAAAAAGCTTGAGAATGAGCTTGAATACCTTAAAACTGAGGGAAGAGCGGATATTGCGGAAAAAATTAAGGTCGCAAGAGGATACGGCGACCTTTCCGAGAACAGTGAATATGACGAGGCAAAGAACGAACAGGCTAAAATCGAGGCTCGTATTGTCGAGATTGAGGCTATGCTTAAAAATGTCGAGATTATAGAGGATGTAAAGGGCAATGCCAAAACCGTAGTCGTCGGTGTTACTGTTAAGGTTCTTGATGAAGAATACGGCGATGAATGTGAGTACCGTGTGGTAGGCTCTACCGAGGCTGATCCCCGTAACGGTAAAATATCGGATGAATCGCCGGTAGGAAAGGCTCTTCTCGGTAAAAAAATCGGTGAAGAGGTTATTGTTGAGGCTCCGGGTGGAGAATTCAAGCTTAAAGTAGTAGGTATTTCAAAATAATCCGTAATTACGGCGGACAAGGAGAATAAAATGGCGCAAAACAATGTTAACGCACCCGAGCAGGACCTTAACGAAATTATGCGTTTAAGGCGTGAAAAGCTTGCGGCGCTTAAGGAATCGGGAAATGATCCGTATCAGGTTATGAAGTATGACTTTGACTGTGATTCGGTAACAATTAAAAACGATTATGAAGCTTTTGAGGGAAAAACCGTAAAACTTGCAGGCAGAATAATGTCAAGAAGAATTATGGGTAAGGCAAGCTTTGTCGGATTTACCGACGGCAGCGGTCCTATACAGCTTTATGTACGCCGTGACGATGTCGGCGAAGATGTATATGCTTCGTTTAAAAAATGGGATATCGGTGATATAATCGGCGTCGAAGGATTTGTTTTCAAGACACAGACCGGTGAAATTTCCGTTCATGCAAAGGAAATAAAGCTTCTTTCAAAATCACTTATTCCGCTTCCGGAGAAATTTCACGGCTTAAGCGATACGGATACAAGATACCGTCAGCGTTATGTGGATTTAATTGTTAACCCAAAAGTCAGGGAAACATTTTACAAGCGCTCACAGATACTTAAGGAAATACGCAATTATCTTGACTCAAAGGGATTTACCGAGGTTGATACCCCGATATTGGTTCCGCTTGAGATCGGTGCGTCTGCAAGACCCTTTAAAACGCACCACAACACGCTCGATATGGATATGTACCTCCGTATAGAAACAGAGCTTTACTTAAAAAGGCTTATAGTCGGCGGTATGCACAGAGTGTACGAGGTTGGCCGTATTTTCCGTAACGAGGGTATGGACACAAAGCATAATCCGGAATTTACGACGGTGGAACTGTATCAGGCATTTACCGATTATCACGGTATGATGGATTTGGTTGAAGAAATGAATACAATGCTTGCCGAAAAAATTTGCGGCAGCAAGGTTATAACATATCAGGG
>JAFOYI010000019.1 GCA_017391425.1 Clostridia bacterium
GCCGTCGCACTCGGCGGTGGACGACTTTTTTGACAACAGATTTCCTGATACCAGAATGAAAAAGATATTTGCAAATATGGTGTTTTCGGATGAAAACCGATAAGCGTGCCATCCTCCCTTTAAGGGAGGATTTTTTTTAACTGAGAAAAACGCACCGCAAATCAACGAAACAACCGATTTTATACAATAGATTTTTGAAAATAAAAATACCGCAAACTCGCTTGAACAGCGAAAATTTGCGGTATACAGTGGCGGAGATGGAGAGATTCGAACTCTCGAACTCGTTTCCGAGTTACACGATTTCCAATCGTGCGCCCTCGACCGGACTAGGCGACATCTCCATACGGTCGAAAAATCTATTGCCTGAAATCGGCACCCATATATTATAATGGTTAACAAACAAAAAATCAAGGATTATTTAAGCAAACAACAAAATTAATTTTTAATATACCTTGACATTTAAGGTATGTTATGATAATATGCATATAAAGGAGGCGGCGATATGTCTATTGCATCGGATATTATCAGAGGGCATACCGATACCATAATTCTCTCAAGTCTTAGGGAGAAGGACAGCTACGGATATGAAATCAACAAAAAAATCAAAACGGCTTCCGGCGGCAGATACGAGCTTAATGAGGCAACTCTTTATACAGCCTTTAAAAGACTTGAGGATAACGGGTGTATAACCTCGTATTGGGGGACCGAACAGGCAAATGCAAGAAGAAAATATTATCATATAACCGCATTCGGAATTGATACCTGTAAGCGGCTGCATACTGAATGGGAAGCCGCAAAGAAAATAATAGACACACTTATTTGCACGGAGGGCGAGAAAGATGAATAAACTGCTTTATGAGCATATAGATAAGCTTTTTGAGGGTGCTCCGGATACGAAGCAGACAAATGAAATTAAGGAAGAGATCCTGCAAAACACATTAGATAGGTATAATGACCTTATTTCCGAAGGGAAAACCGAAGAAGAGGCATATAGGATTGCAGTAGCCGGAATAGGGGATATTACGCATCTGATAGAAAGCGTAGCCGTACCGGATACAAACGCAGGTTATACAAGGGAGCAGATTGAAAAGAACCGAAAATCCCGCTCAATACTTTTATCTGTTGCGGTAGCTCTTTATATTATGTGCATTATTCCGCCTATAATATTTGAAGAAACATATGAAAACCTCGGTGTAGTTCTTATGTTCGTAATAGCCGCAATAGCAACCGGTATAATAATTTACCGTGCCGGAACAAAGCTTAATTACAGTGAAGAGGCGTACCAAAGCACCGAGCCGGAAAACTGTGAAACAAAAGCCGAAAAATCCGTTTTAAGGGCAATAAACGGCGTAATTTGTGCAATAATGCTTATTGTCTATTTTGCAGTCAGCTTTTTGACCGGAGCATGGTATATAACATGGGTTATTTTCCTTATAGGCACGGCTGTAATGAACATAGTAAAGGCAATATTTGATTTAACAAGGTGAGGTGTTTTTATGAAAAGTACTGCTGTAATAAGAATAATTATATGGTCTGTGACTGCCTTTTTGCTCACCGCACTGCTGATTTCAGTGCTTTTATTCGGAAGTATTAAGAATTTGGGGGATTGGTCGTTCGGGATTACGGGTGAGAAATATGCAAATTCCGAAAAATACAGCGTTGGCGGCGGAAATGTCAGCGATTTTATAGATACCCTTAAAATCAACTGGGTTAGCGGTGAAATAACGGTTATCGGATATGACGGGGACACAATCGAGATAAGCGAAACCGGAAGCAACAGCGATGAAAACAAATTAAGATACCTTTCGGAAAACGGAACACTTACCATACAGGCGGTAAAAGCCGGTGTGCGATTCGGATTTAACAGCTTGCCGAAGAAAAAGCTTACCGTAAAAATTCCGGAAGCTATGCGGCTTGGATTTAAGAAAATTGATATTGAATCAACCTCGGCGGAAATTAAAATAAATGAAATCGGAGCCGATACAATAGAGATAGATACCGTCAGCGGTAATGCGTGGCTTGAAAAAATCAAAACAGAAAGCCTTAAATGTGAAACCGTAAGCGGAGACATAAAAACCAAAGGAGAAGTCGGCCGGCTTGAAAGCGACAGTGTTTCCGGTGAAATTTCCGTTATGACTTCCGCAAAGCTTAAAAAGGTTGAAACCGAGAGCGTTTCAGGGGATATTACTCTGGAAATTCCCGAAGACAACGGGTTCACCTTAGAAATAGATACGGCAAGCGGAGATTTAGAGTGTGATCTGCCGCTTACGGTACGGTCTGATAAAAAAGCATATTTGGACGGCGGTGCGGAATTTGATATAAACAGCGTAAGCGGAGATATAATAATAAAAGCCGCTAAATAAAAATACTCCCAAATTCCTTGTGTTGTATATGTACTTCTTTCATCGGTAAATGCATATATTTTAACAGAAACAAAGAATTTGGGAGTTTTATATATGGAAGAAATTGAAAAGCTGACAGGTAGCGTTCAGGGCAGAGCGGCGGCAATAATTACGGTTCAGGCGGTGACGGTATTGCTTATACTTTTATCCGTGCTTACAATGAAGTATTTTTTTCCCGAATATTACGGCGAGGTGCGTAAGTGGTACGAAACAGAATTTTGCTCGGAAACAAGCGCGGACGAGGTTTTAAAAACCGCAGGCGGTGGAACAGATGAGGTTTAAGCTTTTAGGAACCGAATTTTATGTTTCATTTCTTTTTTCGGCTGTAATAACCGCAATGATTGCCTTTGACCGCACCGGATATATACTTCCTCTGCTTTTTGCGATAGTAATGCACGAACTGGGGCATTTAACGGTTATGTGGCTTCTTGACTGCGCTCCCAAAAGAGTAAGGCTTGTGCCTGCGTCCGTGGAAATAACCGCAAAATTCACGGCGTCCGATAAAAACGAAATAGCCGTTGCTTTGTGCGGACCGGCGGTAAATATAATTTTATTTCTTACCTTCGGCTTTAATTACCTTGCTTTTCACAGTGAGCTTTCATTGGTGTGCTGCCTTGTAAATCTTCTTATCGGAGTATTTAATTTATTGCCGGTAATAGGACTTGACGGCGGCACGGTGCTTTTTGCGCTGTTAAGGCACAAAGCCCCGCAAAAAGCCTGCCTTATTATGCGTATTATAAACATCTCGCTGGCGGCGGTGCTGATAGTTACTGCGGTTTGCCTTTTGTTCAGGGGCAAATTTAATATATCCCTTTTTATAATCGGGCTTTATCTGATAATTACAAGCACCGTAAAGCTTTAAATAAGGGTCGAACCCGTAATGGGCCCGACCCTTGCTTATGCTGAAAATTGGCTGTTATAAAGCTTTGCGTAAAACCCGTTGAGCTTTAAAAGCTCCTCATGCGTTCCGTGTTCTGCCACTTTGCCGTCGTTCATAACAAGTATACAGTCGGCGTCCCTTACGGTTGAAAGGCGGTGTGCTACAATGAAAGAGGTTCTGTTTTCCATAAGCTTTTTAAAGGCTTCTTGAACCCTTATTTCGGTAAGCGTATCTATTGAGGAGGTCGCTTCGTCAAGAATAAGCATCGGCGGCTTCAACAGCATAACCCTCGCAATACATAAAAGCTGGCGCTCACCCTCGGAAAGACCGTCTTCATCGCCTATTACGGTGTCGTATCCGTTTTTAAGTCTTTTAATAAAGCCGTGCGCACGGGCTGCCTTTGCCGCCTCGATTATTTCTTCGTCTGTTGCGCCTGCTTTTCCGAATGAAATATTTTCTTTTACGGTTGCGTTCTTAATCCAAGTATCCTGTAACACCATACCGAAATGTGTTCTCAGACTTTCCCGTGTTATGGCGTTTATATTTATTCCGTCAACCGTTATACTGCCTGAGTCTACATCATAAAATCTGAGCAAAAGGTTAATAAGCGTGGTTTTTCCGCAACCGGTAGGGCCTACTACCGCTATTTTTTTGCCTGCAACGGCATCAAAATTAAAGTCCTTAATAAGTGTTCTGCTTTTGTCGTATGAAAATTCTACACTGTTAAAGCTCACATCACCCTTGGGGTGCGAAAGCTCTGCTTTCCCGGCATCGGAGCTTTCAGCCTCAGCGTCTATAAGCTCAAAAAGCCTTGCGGCACAGGCGAGAGCGTTTTGAAGTTCTGTTACAACGCCCGAAATTTCGTTGAACGGTTTTGTATACTGGTTAGAATATGCAAGAAAGCTTACAAAGCCGCCTACCGTAATATTGCCGGCAACGGCGAACAGTGCGCCTATAAGTCCCACTGCGGCATAAATAAGGTTGTTTATAAATCTTGTTGTCGGGTTTGTCAGCGAAGAAAAGAATACGGATTTAAGCGAACAGGTACGCAGACGCTCGTTTATCTTGTCAAACCGTTTAGAGGATTTTTCCCCATAGGAAAATGCCTGAACGGTTTTTTGATTTTGTATCATCTCGTTAATAAAGGCAGTTTGCTTTCCTCTTACTTCCGATTGCTCTTTAAACATAGCATAGGTTTTTTGGGCAATGAATTTTGCGGTAAAGAGCGAAATCGGCGTCAGAACAACCACTACAAGAGCTATAACAGGCGAAATTGTCAGCATAAATATAAGAGTTACGGCGATAGTTACAACGCCGGTGAAAAGCTGTGAAAAGCCTAATATAAGACCGTCTGAAAACTGGTCTGCGTCTGCCGTTATTCGGCTTACGATATCACCGTATGGGTGGGCGTCTATATACGATACCGGCAATTTTTGTATGTGGCCGAAGGCCTTGTCACGGATATATCTTACCGTGTTGTAGGCTATGCGGTTGTTAATGATGCTCATCAGCCATTGCAGCAAGCCGCCTACGGCGGCGCAGATAACAATATAGAAAAGTGCTGATTTTACACCGGCAAAATCAACGGCGCCTTTTGCGGATATGCAATCTATCGCCCTGCCTGCCAACACCGGAATATAAAGCGATAAAATAACGCTTATTACCGAGAAAACGAGGGATACTGCAATAAGCAAACGGGAACGGCCTATATCCTTTATTACCCGTTTCATAACAGATAAATTATTCATACTATATCGCCTCGCTTTCAAGCTGTGACTCGCAGATTTCCCTA
Organism: Clostridia bacterium; assembly: GCA_017391425.1. Classification (GTDB taxonomy): domain Bacteria; phylum Bacillota; class Clostridia; order Oscillospirales; family Acutalibacteraceae; genus UBA737. Next base: position 5,075 of record JAFOYI010000019.1, read on the forward strand.
TATGCCGTGCAGTTCAGAAGAAGCTCTGCGTCGGTTCCGGTGCCTGCTATTTTTCCGTCCTCAAGCACTATAATCAAGTCGGCATTTTTTATGGCGGATACACGCTGTGAAACCGTTATTACGGTCGGCGCAAAGTCGGTACTTTTAAGGGCGGCGTTCAGTGCGGCGCCGGTTGCATAGTCAAGTGCGCTTGCCGCATCGTCAAGTATCAGTATTTCGGGCTTTCTGACCAGGGCTCGGGCAATCGTCATTCGCTGGCGTTGACCGCCGGACAGATTTTTACCGTCCTGCTCAAGCATAAAGTCAAGACCGCCCGGCTTTTCCTCAATCATTTTTTTGGCTTGCGCCGTTGAAAGGGCTTCCCATATTTCTTCATCAGCAGCGTCGGATTTTCCTATCAGTATATTATCCCTTACCGAACCTTCAAAAAGTGATTTTTTCTGTGAAACCGTGCCGATTTTACTGCGAAGCGCCGTAGCATCATATTCTTTTACATCGGCTCCGTCTACAAGGACTTCGCCAGAAGATGCATCGTAAAAACGGGGAACGAGGTTTACAAGCGAGCTTTTGCCCGAGCCTGTCGAACCTATTATTCCTACCGTTTGTCCACGCTTTATTTTAAGGTTAATGTTATGAAGCGCACTTTCGCCGCCGTAGGAAAGCGAAACATTGCGGAATTCTATAATGTAGGGACTGTTTTTATCTTCTTTAACCCCCGACCCCGAGACGGTTTTGGGAGAAATATCAAGCACAGCTTCTATACGGTTTCCGCAGGCAATAGCTTTGGTAAGGCTTATTATAAGTCCGGCGAGCTTAATAAGCTCTATTAAAATCTGAGACATATAATTGTAAAGAGCCACTATATCGCCGTTTGAATTTTTACCGCTGTCAACTCGCAGGGCGCCTACATATATGAGCGCAACGATACCGAGATTTATCAGCACAAAGGTTGCCGGATTCATAAATGAAGATATTTTTCCGACCTTTATCTGCATATCGGTAAGCGCACTGTTTTTCATTTGAAAATCCTGTATTTCTTCATCCTCTTTGCAAAATGCCCTTATTACCCTTGTGCCGAGCAGATTTTCACGGGTTTTACCGACCACTCCGTCAAGCCGTTGCTGAACCTTTTTGTAAAGAGGTATGCAAGCAAGCATAATAGCAAATACAACCACGGTGAGAACCGGCACGGTAACGGCAAAAACGCTTGCGCTTGCAGGATCGACCGAAAAAGCCATAGCAACCGCCCCGAACACAACAAACGGGGAGCGCAGGGCAAGCCTCAGCGTAAGGTTTGTACCGGTTTGGAGCTGATTTATATCGCCTGTCATTCTTGTTATAAGGGTGGACGCACCCATTTCGTCAAGCTGTGAAAAGGAAAGCTTACTTATATGGTCAAAAAGACTTTTCCTGACATCAGTTGCAAAGCCGACCGACGCCTTGGCGGCAAAATACTGCGCCATTAGCGTGCAGGCAAGACCGAGTATTCCGAACAATACCATAAGCAGGCTCATTTTTATTATATACGGCTTGTCCGAAAGTCCGATACCCCTGTCTATTATATTGGCAACCAAAAGCGGTATCGTAAGCTCAAACGCAACCTCAACAAGCTTGAAAACAGGGGAAAGGATACTTTCTTTCCTGTAATTTTTTAGAAATTTCAATAGCTTTAACATAGCGCACTCCCTTTTTATTCCAATAAATAATAACACTTGAGGGTTGTTTTTTCAAGAGGGGGATAAAATACGATTGCAAATTTTCTTTAATAGTATTATAATATAGCGTAGAAAATAATTGCTTAAGGAGAAAAAAATTGTCCTTTCCGCTTGAAAACATAAGAAATTTTTGTATAGTGGCGCATATTGACCACGGTAAATCAACCCTTGCTGACCGACTTTTGGAGCTTACCCAATCGGTTGCCGAAAGGGATATGGAGGAACAGATATTAGACAGTATGGATTTGGAGCGTGAGCGTGGTATTACCATAAAGGCTCATGCAGTAACTCTTTATTACACCGCAAAGGACGGTAAGGAGTACGAGCTGAACCTTATTGATACTCCCGGTCATGTGGATTTTAATTACGAGGTGTCACGCTCGCTTGCGGCGTGCGAGGGTGCGGTGCTTGTTGTAGACGCCTCTCAGGGTATAGAGGCGCAGACGCTTGCAAACACATATCTTGCTGTCGATCACGGGCTTGAGATTTTGCCGGTAATCAATAAAATAGACCTGCCCTCGGCAGAACCCGAAAGAATTAAGAAAGAAATTGAAGATGTAATCGGTATACCTGCCGAGGACGCACCGATGATTTCCGCAAAAACAGGTCTTAATGTTGAAGAAGTGCTGGAACGCATTATAACCGATATTCCGGCTCCCAAAGGGGATATAGCCGCACCGCTTACGGCACTTGTTTTCGATTCGTATTATGACCCGTATAAGGGCGTTGTGGTATATTTCCGTGTTATGAGCGGTCAGCTTAAAACCGGGGATAAAATAAGAATGATGGCAACGGGAGCCGATTTTGACACGGTTGAGATAGGAAGAAAAAGAGCAACCTGTATGGAACCGTGCGATGTGCTTGAGGCAGGCGAGGTCGGCTACCTTACCGCTTCCATTAAAACCGTAAACGAGGCAAGGGTCGGTGATACGGTGACCTTGGCGGAGCGCCCTGCGGAAAAACCGCTTGAGGGATACAGAAAGGTGAACCCCGTAGTTTTCTGCGGTATCTATCCGGCAGACGGTGCAAAGTACCCCGATTTGCGTGAGGCGCTTGAAAAATTAAGTCTTAACGATGCGTCTCTGCTTTTCGAACCGGAAAGCTCAAAGGCTTTGGGCTTTGGCTTTAGGTGCGGATTTCTGGGACTTCTCCATATGGAGATAATAGAGGAAAGACTTGAACGGGAGTATAATCTTGATCTTGTCACCACTGCTCCGAGCGTGGAGTATAAATTTTTGCTTACAAACGGCGAAACGGTTACGGTAGATAACCCCACAAACTATCCGGATCCCGCACTTATTGCAGAGGCGCTTGAGCCTGTTGCCGATGTGCATATTTACAGTCCGAGCGAATTTGTAGGCACTATAATGCAGCTTTGCGAGGAACGCAGGGGCATATACACCGATATGAAATATATGGGCGACAGGGTGGACATTCATTATATAATGCCTACGGGTGAAATAGTATACGACTTTTTTGACGCACTTAAATCCCGTACAAAGGGATACGCCAGCTATGATTATGAGGCAAAGGGCTATGAAAAATCAAAGCTTGTAAAGCTTGATGTTATGCTGGCAGGCGATGTTGTGGACGCTCTTTCGTTTATAGTTCATTCCGATAACGCATATGCAAGGGCACGCAGAATAGCCGAAAAGCTGAAGGACTATATACCGAGACAGCTTTTCGAAGTCCCCATTCAGGTGGCGGTTTCGGGTAAAATAATAGCCCGTGAAACCGTAAAGGCTTTACGCAAGGATGTACTTGCAAAGTGCTACGGCGGCGATATATCGAGAAAGAAAAAGCTGCTTGAAAAACAAAAGGAAGGCAAAAAGCGTATGCGCCGTTTAGGCACGGTTGAAGTGCCGCAGGAGGCATTTATGGCGGTGCTTAAGCTTGATGAATAGGTGATTGTATGACAAGAGAACAAAGGCATAAAGCCATAATTAAAAGAAGAATATTTGTAATATGCTGTCTGGCGGTTTTGGCACTTTTCACAGCTCTTGTTGTGTTTGCCGTCAAAGCGGTTTTCGGCAAAAAAAGCGAAGGCGGTAAATCCGAGGTTTCCGTGAATTCCGAAAGCTCCGATGTAATCTCTTCTTCGGAGCAGACGATAAGCGACAGCACACCGAGTTATCCTTCGGTAGGACCGAACGGACTTGATGCAAATTACAGCATACTGCTGCTTGTTAACGATAAGAATCCGTTGCCGGAGGATTATGACTACGAGGGTAATCTGACCACAATACCGACAGGCTATATAAACGGTATGCTTAATCAGATCGATAAAGATGTTTGGAACTATATGAAGGCGATGATAGACGCTCAGAGAGAGACTCAGACAGACCCTAAAAACTGGCTGTATGTCCGTTCGCCGTACCGTTCTTACGATACGCAAAAAATGCTTTACGAGAATCAGGTTACCCGTCAGATTAATGCCGGACTTTCAAGGGAAGAGGCTGAAATAAAGGCGGCTACTGTTGTTACAAGACCCGGCAGGAGCGAGCATAATACGGGATTTTCCGCCGACTTTAACATAGCGGAAGATTCCTTTGAAAGCACTCCGATGTTTACTTGGATGCAGGAGCATGCGGCGGAATACGGATTTGTATTGCGTTTTCCGAAGGATAAGCAGGATATAACCGGAATTATATATGAATCGTGGCATTACAGGTTTGTGGGAATTAATACCGCAAAGGAAATGAACAGGCTTAATATGTGCCTTGAGGAATATGTTGAGTACCTGAACGGTAAAAAGGAAAAATAATGCAGAAAAAACGGGCTGCTATGGAAATTCCATAACAGCCCGATATTTTGGAGCGGACAATGGGAGTCGAACCCACCCATTCAGCTTGGGAAGCTAATGTTCTACCGATAAACTATGTCCGCATAACAGTTGGTATTATATCATATCTGTTTATTTTTTTCAAGTGCTTATATAAAATTCAGTAATTTTGCAAAATCACTATTGAAATTAATTTACGGCTGTATTATACTTATTATTAAGAATTTATGGGGGTAAAAAAATGTCTAAAAAAGTACTTCTTTTAGTAATGTGTTTAATAATGTGTTTTGTCGCAGGATGCGGAAAACAGACAGATAGGCTCAGCGTTGACAGCACCGGAGAATCTTTATCGGGTGAAACTAAAAATCCGGAAACCGTAAAAAATCCGCTTACCGGTCTTGGTGATATATCGGCGGATAAGGCGGAGAACCGTCCTGTTGCTGTTATGGTAAATAATATTTCCACGGCACAGCCGGTACAAACCGGTCTTACAAAGGCAGATATTGTTTACGAGACCGAGGTTGAGGGCGGAATAACCCGTCTTTTGGCTGTTTTTCAGGATGTAACCGCCGCTGAAAAGATAGGAAGCATTCGCTCGGCACGCTATCCGTATGTCGATCTTGCTATGGGTCATAATGCGATTTATGTTCATTGCGGACAGGATGATACATATTGTGCTCCTCACCTTAAAGATACAGACGATGTAGACCTTATGAGCAAAAATTACGGTGTAAGAATTAAAAACGGGCTTTCTTCCGAGCATACGCTTTACGCATACGGCGAAAAGCTGTGGAGCTCTATTGTGGGCGACGGTCACAAAACCGCAAACAGCAGCACGGATACTTGGGTTAATTTTGCTGATGAAAACAGTCCGGTTGCACTTGAAAACACTGCAAACACCGTAAGCGTTCCTTTCTCTGCAAGCTATAAGAGTGTATTTAAATACGATTCTTCTGCGGGAACATATACAAGATATTTCGGCAACACCGAGCGTAAGGATTATTTCACAAAAGAAAGTGAAAGCTTTAAAAATGTCTTTGTACTTCTTACAACCATAAGGAATTACCCCGACAATAAGCATAGGGAAGTATTGCTTGAGTCCGGTGACGGTTATTACTGCGTAAACGGCACCTATACCGCAATTAAATGGAGCAAGGGCGCAGCTAAAAACGGCTTTAAATTTACAAAGGCAGACGGAACCGAGCTTACGGTTAATCCCGGAAACAGCTGGGTATGCGTTGCCGATTCTTCCACTTCTAAGCCTGCTTTTGAATAAAAAATCAATAAGCTCATAAACAAAAACCCGCAGCAGATTATATTTCTGCTGCGGGTTAATTTTGTTTTATTTTGCCTGCCTGTCAAGTCCTGCTTTAACAAGTCCCATAAACAGTGGATGAGCCTTGTTCGGACGGGATTTGAATTCCGGATGGAACTGAACGCCCACATAAAAATCGTTTTCGGGTACCTCGACTGTCTCGACAATGTGATTATCAGGCGAGGTTCCGCTTATAACAAGACCTTTATCCGTCATTTCTGTACGGTAATCGTTGTTAA
>JAFOYI010000020.1 GCA_017391425.1 Clostridia bacterium
CAAAGATATTTTAGCGGAAAAGAATATGACTGTTGATGAAGAAAAATTCCGTGAGCTTATGGAAAATCAGCGGCAGCTTGCCCGTTCTTCACGCAAATCGGCTGACGCCGAGAGCTGGAGGAGCGATGAAATAAGCTTTGAAAATGTACCCTCAACTGTTTTTTGCGGCTATACAGAGGACAGCTGCAATGCTAAAATACTTGATATAGTAGTCGAGGGCGAGCATACCTCCTGTGCCGGCGAGGGAGCAAAGGCGGTTATCGTGCTTGATAAAACGCCGTTTTACGGCGAAGGCGGCGGTCAGGTAGGCGATACCGGTGTTATAACAGCCGGCGGCGCCGAATTCAGCGTGACCGATACCAAAAAAACAGCCGGAGGTGTTTATACACATTTCGGAATCGTTAAAAAAGGCAGTTTTTCCGTTGAAGACTGCGTTTGTGCCGCAATTAATGTATCTCGCCGTAATGCCATAAGGCGCAATCATACGGCGGCACATTTGCTGCAGGCAGGTTTAAGGAAAGTCCTCGGCACACATGTTGAACAGGCGGGTCAGCTTGTAAATGAAAATGCCGTCCGCTTCGATTTTACGCATTTTTCCGCTTTGACCGCAGAAGAAATAGAGGCGGTTGAGGAATTTGTAAACGATACCGTTCTTTCCGGAATTGCGGTAGAGAATAATGAAATGCCGATAGACGAGGCTCGAAAACTCGGTGCAATGGCTCTGTTCGGCGAAAAATACGGCGATATAGTACGGGTTGTTAATGTTAAGGATAAGTCGATAGAGCTGTGCGGCGGTACCCATATAGATAATACGGCAAAAATAGGTCTGTTTAAAATAATTTCCGAATCAAGCGTTGCGGCAGGTGTAAGGCGTATTGAGGCTGTGACCGGATACGGCGTAATAAAGCTTGCGGATGACTATAAGCATTTGGCGGCTGAAACGGCTGAAATTCTCAAATGCTCTGTCGGGGATATTGCAAAGCGTTCTTTACAACTCGGAAATGAACTGAGAGACACTAAAAAACAGCTTGAGAAAACCGAAGCAAAGCTTGCCGCCGGCAAGATAAGCGAAATAATAAACAGCGCACATGATATCGGCGGCATACGGGTTCTTTCCGCAAGACTTGACGGAACACCGGCCGACGAGCTTAAAAAGACAGCCGAAAGCATAAAGGCTGATTATTCCGATATAATAGCAGTACTGGCATGCGTAAACGGTGAAAAGCTTACATTTTGCGCCGCTTGCGGTAAGGATGCTGTGGCAAAGGGAGCCCATGCAGGCAATCTTGTAAGAGAGGTTGCAAAGGCTGCCGGCGGAAACGGCGGCGGAAAGCCGGATATTGCAATGGCGGGCGGAAAGGATATAACAAAGGCCGATGCAGCTTTAGAAACCGCAGAAGCGGTTGCTGCGGCTCAAATTGGAGTGAAATAAGTGGAAGATTGTTTATTCTGTAAAATAGCGGCAGGCGAAATACCGAGTACAAAGATTTACGAAGACGAGTATGTATATGCTTTTAAGGATATAGATCCGAAAGCGCCATTTCATGCTATTATTATACCGAAAAAGCATATTGGCTCTGCCGACGAAATCAATTCTTCAAACAGTGCGGAAATAGCGCATATATTTGAAGCGGTCGCATGTATTGCAAAGCAGGAAAAGCTTGAAAACGGCTACCGTGTTGTAAATAACTGCGGTGAGGACGGCGGACAGACAGTTCACCATATACATTTTCATATGCTGGCACGCCGCAATCTTGCGTGGCCTCCGGGCTGATAAAAGCCGGATACGAAAATTAATTGGGGGAGAAAATTATGTCTGAATACTATACAATGAAAATCGCAGGTCTTGAAAGAAAGCTTGAGAGGTTTCCGGTAAGCGATAAGCTTGATATTGCCGCATTTATAATTTTCGGTGATGTGGAGCTTACGATAGCAGGCTGTGAAGAACTGCGTAAAAAGCTTCCCGAGTTTGATGTTATTTTAACGCCGGAGGCAAAAAGCATACCGATTGCTTACGAAATGTCAAGGCAGACAGGCAAGCCGTACATAATTGCCCGTAAGGGTATGAAGGTTTACATGCGTAATCCGCTCGAGGTAAATGTCACTTCTATTACAACCAAACATGAACAGCACCTGTTTTTAGGCGAAAGCGAAACCGAAATGCTTAAGGGTAAAAGGGTGCTTATTATAGATGATGTTATAAGCACCGGCGAGTCGCTTGCCGCAGTCCGTGAGCTTGTTAAGGAAGCCGGCGGAACAGAGGCTGCGGCGTGTGCTTTCCTGGCAGAGGGAGACGCTGCCGACAGAGACGATATTATATTCCTCGAAAAGCTGCCGCTTTTCTTTAAGGATTGATTTTACGGAGCCTTTCAGGCTCCGTACTTTTTTCTTGTAATTAACTGTGGTTTGCGTTATAATACTATTAAGATAGGAGTGGTATACCGTGCTTAGTCAGCTTATATCGGGCAGCCTTAATATCGGCGGAGCGATAGTATATATTTTGTCATCACTGGTGGTTATTTTTTTAACACTGCCTGTACACGAGTTTGCACACGGTTTTGCGGCATCAAAGCTCGGTGACCCTACGCCCCGTTATCAGGGCAGACTCACACTAAACCCGTTTGCACACATAGATTATTTGGGAGCCGCCTGTATTTTGCTTTTCGGATTCGGCTGGGCAAAGCCTGTAGGTGTTAATCCGAATAATTTTAAGCGTCCTAAGGCGGATATGGCTTTAACTGCTCTTGCAGGTCCGCTTTCCAACCTTATTGTGGCGCTGATAGCCATGCTTTTGGCAAATGCGGTAAGACTTTTTGTAACTGCATGGTCGGCGTTTCTTTATATACATCTTTTCCTTTTTTATATTGCATATATAAATGTTTCGCTTGCGGTGTTTAATCTTATTCCTATACCGCCGCTTGACGGGTCAAGACTTCTTTCGGCATTGTTGCCTAATAAGCAGTATTATGCCCTTATGCGGTATGAAAGATATATATTCTGGGCGCTTTTGGCGCTTTTGTGGGTTGGCGTGCTTGATATTCCGCTTGGCTTTCTTACGGGTAAGGTTATGGATTTAATAAACTTTTTGGCAGGCCTGCCGTTCATATTTATAAAATGATGGAAAATAATATATCATATAAAATCGAAGGATTTGAAGGCCCGTTAGACCTTCTGTTGCAGTTGATTGCAAAAAACAAGCTTAATATATACGATATACCGCTTACTACACTTGTTGACCAGTACCTTGAGCAGATAGAGCTTTTCAAGGCAGAAGAAATGGAAATCGAAAGTGAATTTCTTGAAATGGCGGCGAGACTGCTCTATATAAAAACAGTAAGCCTTTTGCCTAAGCATGAAGAAATAGTAAAGCTTAAAGAAGAGCTTACCGGCGAACTGCTTGAGTATATGGTTTGTCAGCAGGTTGCAAGACAGCTTTCCGAAATGCAGGACGGATTTAACAGGTTTGTACGGCTTCCGAATGAACCGGAGCCGGACAAGACCTATGAGCTTATACATCAAAAGGATGTTATGTATCTGTCCTATCTTTCGGCTATGGGCAGGGGCAAACGAAAGTTGCCGCCGTCAACAGCTCCGTTTACAAAAATCGTTGCAAAGAAAATAGTTGCAGTATCTACAAAAATAGTTTTTGTTATAAGGAATTTGTGGACCGGAGGAAGTAAAAAATTAGGCTCGCTTTATAAAACGGCGCACAGTCGCTCGGAGCTTGTAGCAACCTTTCTTGCAGTGCTTGAATTATGTAAGGCAAACCGCATAAGGGTAGACGGCGAGTCTGATGACGCACAGATAACACTGATTAAGGAGCATAAACGAAAATGACCGTTAAAGAGCTTATTCCGGCGTTTGAGGCTGTACTTTTTTCCGCCGGTGAACCGCTTAGTATAGACCGCTTTTCGCAGGTGTTTGAAATCGAACCCGAAACGGTGACAGAGGTTATGGAAAAACTGTCCGAAAAGTTGGATTCAGGTAAAAGCGGCATACAACTGCTGAGAATGGAAAATATGTATCAGCTTTCAACAAGAGAAAAATACGCCGATTATATTAAGAAAACATTTGACATTAAACGCAGAACGCCGCTTTCTCCTGCGGCGCTTGAGGTATTGGCGGTCGTTGCTTACAATCAGCCCGTCACGAAATCGTTTATCGAACAAGTACGCGGAGTCGATTGTTCCGGCGTTGTTACAACGCTTGTGGAAAAAGGACTTATCGAGGAACGGGGACGGTTGGAGCTTCCGGGGCGACCGTTACTTTACGGTACAACAAAAAACTTTTTGCGGTGCTTTTCAATGAGCGATTTATCGGAACTGCCGCCGTTGCCTAAAAACGAAAACGACCAAAGAGATGTGGCAGAGCAGCTTCCTATGGAGGAAGACTCCGAACAGTGAATATATCTATGGGAGAATAAGGATGACTGCGTTAATATTTGTTGCGGCAGTAATTGTTTTGATAACTGCGTTGCTTTTCCTGCCGATAAGTGCAATTTTGAGTTTTGACGGCGATTTTTCGGTTAAAATAAAACTGTTGGGTATTAAACTTTTTAATTCCGAAACCGAGCCTACTAAAGAGCCGAAGGGCAAAACCGTAAAAGATACAAAGAAAAAAGAAAACACTTTTTCTAAGCTTAAAGGAAAATACGGTTTTTCGGGTGCTGTCAAAGAAATATTAAGTTTTGTAAGAGCTGTGCTGGAAAGGCTGAAGAAACAGCTTAAAAAAATAATGATAAGGCGTCTTAGGGTAGAAATAAGGGTTGCTTCAACCGATGCGGCGCAAACCGCTGAAGAATACGGCGCAGTATGTGCGGCTTTTTATCCTTGGCTTAGCTTTTTCGATAATATTGCAAATGTAAAAATGAAGCAAATCAATGTAACAGCCGATTTTGATTCGGGCAGACCGCAATTTTCTTTTTCGGCTATTGTAAAGCTTAGAATAATTAATTTGCTTATTATGGCTTTCGGTGTTTTTTCCGAATATACTAAATTTAAAACGAGGAATGAGTTATGAGCGAGAACAGCATTAAAAACATTATGGATGTCACTATGGACAAGCTCCGTGCTATGGTTGACGCGAATACTATTATCGGCGACCCGATAGTGGTTGACGGCGTTACACTTATACCTGTATCAAAGGTTTCTTTCGGTCTTGCAACGGGCGGCAGCGATTTTCCGAGCAAAACGCAATCAGGCCTTTTCGGCGGCGGCGGCGGTGCCGGCGTAACGGTATCTCCGGTGGCATTTATTGCGGTGAGCGACGGAAATGTCCGTATGATGCCGGTTTACAATGAACTCAGCTCTTTTGACAAGGCGGTAGCTATGGCTCCGGATGTGCTTGAAAGAGCTAAGGAGCTGTTTAAAAAGGACAAAAATAAATCCGCACAGTAATGCGGTAATATTTGGCGGATTTGCCGCACAACCTTGTCATATAGCCGACTTACTTTTAATAAAATTAAGGGTAAGGTGGTGGCTCAATGAAAAGGTTGTTTTGTCTTGTTTTATGCGCTGTTTTGCTTTCGGGTATAAGAATATCCGCAATGGCTGTCTCGGCTAAAGCGGCGGCAGTTATAAACGGCGATACGGGCGAAATATTATTTTCTCAAAATGCATATGAAAGACTTCCGATGGCAAGCACTACGAAAATTATGACCGCTTTGCTTCTTTGCGAGCATGGCGAGCCGGAAAAGGAAATTACCGTAACTTCCGATATGCTTAAGGTTGAAGGTTCTTCTATGGGTCTGCTTGCAGGTGATAAGGTAACTTATCACGATTTGCTGTACGGTATGATGCTGGCTTCGGGAAACGACGCCGCAAATGTTACTGCAATAGCTTTAGGCGGTACGGTAGAGCAGTTTGTGGAAAAAATGAACGCAAAGGCGGCTGAGCTTGGACTTAACAACACGCACTTCGTCACTCCGTCGGGACTTGATGCCGAGGGACATTACACAACTGCGGCAGAGCTTGCCGCTCTTGCGGCTTATGCACTTAAAAACGAAAGCTTTGCCAAGGCGGCAGCAAGTGAATCGGCAGTTTTAAACTACGGAAATCCTCCGTACAGACGGTCGCTTAAAAATCATAATAAAATGTTGAAGCTTTATGAAGGAGCAGTAGGCGTAAAAACGGGATTTACCAAAAAATCAGGCAGATGCCTTGTGTCTGCGGCAAGGAAAGACGGCAAGCTTGCGGTTGCGGTTACGCTTAACGATCCGGATGATTGGTCTGACCATTCGGCTTTGCTTGATTTCGGACTTTCGTCGATTAAGCAAACCGAATATTCGCCTAAAACCTCTATGTATGCCATACCGGTAATAGGCTCCGATACGGAAAAATTACAGGTATTTATCGAGCCGTACACGGTCAACACACTTGAAACGCAAAATGTTAATTGTACGGTCAATCTGCCTAAGTTTTTATATGCACCGGTAGAAAAAGGCGACTTGTTGGGAACGGCGGTTTATACATTAAACGGTAAGGTTATAGGAACGGTGGAATTAAAGGCGCTGACGGCGGCAGAGCCACACAGCAAAACACCCGGAATATTTGAAATAATAATAAGAAATATAAAATACATATTTTTAAACTTTTAGGAGCAAAAAATGAAGGATAACAAAATAAGACTTCAAAAGCATCTTTCCGAGTGCGGAGTTGCATCACGGAGAAAGGCTGAGGAGCTGATAGAACAGGGAAAGGTAAAGATAAACGGTCACGTTGCTGTTTTGGGTGCAAAGGTAGACCCAAAGCGTGATAAGGTGACTGTAAGAGGCAAAACGGTAACCGCAGTAAGCGAAAAGGTTTATTTAATGCTTAATAAACCGAGAGGCTTTGTTACAACTGCAAGCGACGAGCTTGGCAGAAAAAATGTTTGCGACCTTGTAGCTGACGCCGGCGTAAGGCTTTTTCCGGTAGGAAGACTTGACCGTGACTCAGAGGGGCTTATTATAATGACGAACGACGGTGAATTTGCAAATAAGCTTACGCACCCGTCCTCTCATGTAAACAAAACCTACCGAGTAACCGTAAAAGGGGAGGCAAGTGAAGAAAAGCTCCTCGAAATGAAAGAAGGAATACTCTTAGACGGGAAAAAGACTCTTCCGTGCGATTGCTTTGTGGCTGAACGCAAACCTGACAGGACAGTGCTCATTTTTGTACTTAACGAGGGCAGAAATCGTCAAATAAGGCGAATGTGCGAGGCAGTCGGTCTTAACGTCATAAGGCTTAAAAGAACTGAAATAGCCGGTGTAAAGCTCGGTATGCTTCCGCAGGGGAAATGGCGCCCTCTTAATGAGCGGGAAATGCGCCGTCTCACAAATATAACGCAGAAAAAAGAGGATGTATAATGCTGACAGTAACCGCAGTACAGGACAATAATATGGTAAAAAAATACTTTTCCGAAAACGGTCTTACAGCGTCCGCCGATTTCGGCTGTATGGAGGCAAAATCTGACGGAGAAGTTTTGGGCTTTAGCCTTTACTGTCTTAAAAAGGATGAGATGACGATATATAAAATTATGCCGGAAGGTGATTTTCTTTTGGCAGACGGTATTCTGCGCAGTACACTGCATTTGGCCGACAGAAGAAATATATCGAATGTTTATTATACAGATGAAAGCGAAGCAATTTGTAAAAAGGCAGGATTCATAAAAAATACCGAAAAAAAGCTTTTGGATGTTTCGCTATTATCAAAGGATTGCTGCGGCAAATGCAATTCAAAATAAAAAGTCAAAAAAACTTATTTTTTGCTTGACTTTACTGCTTGTTTATGGTATATTGATTAGGCGCTGAAAAAATGCTGGTGTAGCTCAGTTGGTAGAGCAGCTGATTTGTAATCAGCAGGTCGGGGGTTCAAGTCCGTCCACCAGCTCCAGCATAGCTGTATTTTCAGCATAATTTAATATGGGAGAGTTCCCGAGTGGCCAAAGGGGACAGACTGTAAATCTGCTGCTTTATGCTTCGATGGTTCGAATCCATCCTCTCCCACCAAGTGTTATGGTCTAAAAAGATGCCGTACCGAAAAGCCTTGAGAAATCAAGGCTTTTCGCATTTTTTACCGCTATATTTCATAGTGAATTTTTATAGATGCCAACGACCCACAAGGTGGATTCGAACCATCGAAATAGATAATCAGGGCAGAATCAGCGATTTTCATTCGCCGATTCTGCCCTTTTTTCGTATCCAAAAATATTCGCAAATTGCAATAGCAAGTTGCAATAGTTAACGAAAGATTCACAGGTGGAACGGATTTGCCTTTGAGGGAGGAGCGTAGCGACGAGCGAAAAGGCAAATCCGGCGCACGGCTCACGCAGCGTAGATGCGGTCAAGCTCTGCATCAAACAGTTCCTCCGGCGTATGGTAGTCGAGCAATTTTCTCGGTAGCCCGTTAATGATGTCGGCAAATATCATGATCTCATCTGCTGTGTAGTCATCAATGCTTTTGCCTTTTGGAATAAATCGTCGCAGCATCCTGTTATGACATTCAACCGTTCCTTTTTCGCAGGATGTATACGGGTGCGTA
>JAFOYI010000021.1 GCA_017391425.1 Clostridia bacterium
AAATTCCCGAAAATTATTTTCCGGACAACGACCCATCAAAGCCGCCCGTTGTTTCGTGGCGGTCACACGCAAATCTGCTGTTTTCAAACTGGCTTAACTATTTTGTATACCAGACCACGCCGTATGATATTAATGATATAAAATAATCTGTATGCCTTCTGGCATACAGATTCAGTCGAAAGCACCGCCACGGCAAATCCCGTGACGGTGCTTTAAAATTCATCATAAAATCTTATGCGTCCTTTTTATCTTTCTTGCCGGATAAAATCACATTAGTGATTATTCCGAGGATAAGCGCACAAGCTACCGATGTAATTGTAACTTTTCCGAATGATACGGTAAGACCGCCTATACCGCAGATAAGAATTACGGCTACCACAAAGAGGTTTTTGTTGTCGTTTAAGTCAACCTCCTTTATCATTTTAAGACCGGATACTGCGATAAATCCGTAAAGCGTTACGCAAACGCCGCCCATTACGCAGTTAGGAATGGTTGAAAGGAATGTTACGAAAGGACCGAAGAAAGAAATTATAATTGACAATATCGCAGTTGCGAGTATTGTTATAACAGAGGCGTTGCCGGTTATTGCAACACAGCCGACCGATTCGCCGTAGGTGGTGTTCGGGCAGCCGCCGAATATAGCGCCTGCAACAGAGCCTACACCGTCGCCTAAGAGGGTTCTGTGAAGTCCGGGTTCCTCAAGAAGATCCTGTTCGATAACCGTTGAAAGGTTTTTGTGGTCTGCAATATGCTCTGCAAATACAACAAACGCAACAGGTATATAGGCAACCGCAACCGTAGCTATGTACTGACCGTTGATTTCGCCGATTCCCTTTGCCGCCTCGAAGAATGTGAAATCGGGCACTGCTACTATGGTCATATTCTTGAATACTTCAAAGTTTATTATCTGGAGTGCCTGATTGTCTGTGGCAATTCCTATAACGGTGAATATTGCGGCAGCCGCATATCCTGCAAGTATTCCGATTATGAAGGGAATAAGCTTAACCATTTTTTTGCCGTATACCGAGCAGATTGTTACAACCAAAAGGGTTATAAGTCCGCACAAAAGGCATACAAGCGGATTTGCAGCCGAATTGCCGTCTGCATCAAGCACTTTTCCTTTTGTTATATCACTTACGGCATTTGCGGCAAGAGATAAACCGATTATCGAAACTGTAGGTCCGATAACCACTGCCGGCATAAGTTTGTTTATCCAGCCTACTCCGACAAATTTAACCGCTATTGCGATAATAACATATACAAGACCTGCAAAGGCAGCGCCGAGTATTAATCCTACATAACCTGCCTGTGCTGACGCCGCACCTGCAAAGGCAGCAAGCATTGAACCGATGAATGCGAATGATGAGCCTAAAAATACCGGACTTTTAAACTTGGTGAAAAGAAGATATACTATCGTTCCCACACCTGCGCCGAAAAGCGCCGAGGACTGTGACATTCCGTTTTGCACGATGGTCGGAACAGCGATTGTAGCCGCAAGAATTGCGAGAAGCTGCTGCAAAGCAAAAACTATTACCTTGCCAAAACTCGGTTTGTCTTTAACACCGTAGATTAGTTTCATTTTTACTTCCTCCGTTTTAGCACCCCTGAGTCTCTCCTCTTTCGGTGCTTTTTTTATATAAAGGTCATAAGACCGTTTATACCTCGTAAAGCTCTGCCGCCGTTATATCGTCATACGGCGGTATTTTAACCGCTATAACCTCTGACTTTGAGGTGGGAATGTTTTTTCCGACATAGTCGCCCCGTATAGGCAGTTCCCTGTGACCCCTGTCTATAAGCACCGCAAGCTGGACCGAAGCCGCTCTTCCGCATTTCATAAGTGCGTCAAGCGCCGCACGCACCGTTCTTCCGGTATAAAGCACGTCATCCACCAAAACCACACGGCGGTCGGTGACGGAAAAGGGAAGCTCGGTGCCGTGGATTACCGGTTCGTCCGATATTGCCGTTAAATCATCACGGTAATAGGTAATATCTATCTCTCCGCACGGAATCTTTACGCCCTCTATATTATATACGTTGTCAGCAATTATTTTTGCGAGGGATACGCCCCTGCGTTTTATGCCTATTATGCAAAGATTTTCGGTACCGTTGTTCTTTTCGAGTATTTCATGGGAAATTCTTTTAAGCGCACGGGCAACAGCCATTTCGTCCATAAGGGTTGCTTTGAATTTTTCCATAACTCTTCCTCCTTGAGGGCATAAAAAAAGCCTGCTTGCGGCAGGACATAATGATATACATATATATACTGTATTTCTCATCCTTGCCGGCATCCCGTACCGTCTTAAAGGTCTCTTTGCAATAATATAACACAGATTTAAGGGTTTGTAAAGACCGAATTTTAAAAATATTAATATTTTTTTAATACACGCTATATTGTGGTTATTTTAATTGTTTTTGCATAAATCCCCCACTTTTGGTGTAAAATAGTATTGTACAAGCTATCGGTCACGCCACTTTGGGTCATTTTGTAGGATTGCACAAGCAAAATGGAAAATATTGTCAGTATTTTCGGTTTTTAAAAGGTTACAAGCTTGTAACCTTTTTGTAACCGCCTTGTAATTTGTGAATATTACACAAAATCTCCGTTTTCAATCGCTTTGACATAGTGTGGTTTTTTGTATATAATAGCAAACGAATTAAGAAATCAGTTTCAAAGGAGACATTTGATGTTAGAAAAAATTGAATTTCGATTGTCCGAAATTTTATTTTCAAAACAAATTCGTGTAAAGTGTATTGCGGTACTCACCGCCGTCACTGTTGCAGTAATATCTCTGCTCGGACTTTCGATAAACACCGTAAATGTATTTGACGGTGAAAAAAATTATGTGGTTCGTTCACTCAACCTTAATGTTTCGAGCGTGCTTTCGGGCTTAAATCTTAAATCAGACAGATATAAGGTTCTGCAGACCACCTCTGAGGGACACATTACATCGGTAAAAATTGCGTATACATTTCCTGTATTTGTAACAAACGGCGAAAATGTTACGGAGCTTGATTTTGCAGGCGGAACCGTTGCGGACGCCCTTGCGTTAGCCGGTTATACCGTTGATGAATTTGATATGGTACAGCCTTCGCCCGAGACCGAGATAACCGAAACCGCTTATATTGACTATACCGATATAGAATATGTAAACGGCACCTACACCGAGGTTATTCCCCACGGGGAGGAGACGGTTTATTCCTCCGCTCATGCGGCAGGCGTTACAAAAACAGAGGACGGAACCGACGGCTTAAAGCAGGTTTCCTATACCGAAAAGCTTGTAAACGGCGTTTTTTCGGAAAAGACCGTTACCGGCGAGGAAGTTTTACAGACCGCCGTTAACTCCAAAACCATTGTAGGCACTAAAAAAGCTGCCCCTGTAAAAACGGCGGCGGCAACAAGCAGTACAGTAAAATCCGTTTCTACGCTCACTCCTTCTTCACCGATTGAGCTTGACGAAAACGGCGCTCCGCTTCATTATAAATCAAAAATGACCGCAAGAGCAACGGCTTATACCTATACCGGTCACAACTGTGCTACCGGCATAGCGCCTCAGCCCGGTTACATTGCGGTTAATCCGAATGTTATTCCCTACGGCACCAAGATGTATATAAAAACTGCAGACGGCAGCGTTATATACGGTTATGCGGTTGCGGCGGATACGGGCGGATTTATTAAAAATCACCCGACAGGCGTAGATTTATTTATGTCTAACAGAGCCGCCTGTGTAAGCTTCGGCGTGCGTAATGTGGAAATTTATATTCTTGAGTGATAAAACCCGGACGCTCTCAGTCGGTCGACAAACCAATAATTAAATTTTTTTGCGGCGTTTACGTCGCATTTTATTTTTTCCGCCGAACATGTGCGGCGGAAAAATACCTAATAAGCAAAAAAACCGCTAAACAAGCGGTTTTTCAAGGGCACATGGGTGTTATCGGCAGGGATAAAGTACAGTTCGAAAATCTTTGATTTTCAAGCGGGCGGCATCCCCAACCGTTTTTTTACATAGGTATTGTAAAATCAAGTATTCTCAGTCCGTCATCCTCAAGGGCAAAAGCCTTTTTGTATTCCCCGAAGCCTATTCTGCGTGTGTTTTCGTAAGCCTTGGCTATGCCGAAAAGTCCCGAAAAAAAGCACAACGCAACAACAGATGAAATTAAAAACGACCGTAAAAACAATCTTTTAATTTTAACCATTCCTTTTTGTTTTATGTAATTGAGTTCATAAGCTCCGCCAGTGCGTCGCCCACCATTTGCGCCGAATAATGTGCCTCCTCTACGGTATTTGCGTCGGTTCCGAACTCTATAAGCAGCGAACCCTTTGTAAGACTTTCGTTATAATTGTTTGATGTAAGGCTTATCGGTCTTGCAAGGGTGGGATAATTGGTTTCCAAAACCTTTTGCAGGCGTACAGCCAGCTTGAAATTTTCCTGCCAATCGGGAAAATTTGTAACGCTGCCGCTCTGCGAACCCATAACAAGCATAACCTGCGCCGCTTTTTTACCGTCTATTTCGGTTACAAGCTTTACCTTGTCGCTCTCGCCGGACGCTACGGCGTCTCGGTGCAAATCAAGAACTATTTTTATGCTCGGATACTTTTTTAAGTATCCGTTTATTGTTTTTGCCGCCCTTGTATAGCTTCCCGTATATTTAGGATAATCGTGTTCGGTTGTATCGTGCAGGGTTTTAATTCCGGCGGCGTTAAGCTTATCGGCCACTATGTTGCCCACGCTTACCATATTCTTTTCGCTATCTCTTGTTCGGGGTGAAAAGGCGTCGGTATAACAGTCGGTATCCTCGGTCATATAGGTTTCGGTGGTGTGGGTGTGCATTATAAGAACCTCGGGGGCGTCGGATTTTTGAATTTTAAACGAAAGCGGTGCTTCGAGAAACGATTTAATATCGATTTCAAGTCCCGAACTGTTTTTAACAAACACCTTATCGTACGAAAGCCCTGCTTTATAGGGCGAAATAAAATTACTTATAATTTTTCCCTTAACATTTCCTGAGGTTGACGCCGCTACACTCTCGCCGCCGCTTTGCTCTGCGGATGAGGCGGGGGTTGAGTCTTGTATCGGCTCGGACTTTGTTTCGGGCTCGGGCGTTTCAACCTCTGATTCTGCGCTTATATCGGAGACCTGCGGAGTTGTTGCCGCAACGCTCTCAACGGTGCCGTTTAAAACCATACCGTAAATATTGTACCCCAAAAGTACGGTGCATATTAAAAAAACTCCGACGAGTCTTGCTATTCCCGATTTATTTTGCATATTTTCGCCCCCTATACGAGTTTATGTTGAAAGGGCAAATTTTAGACCAGTCCGGCTATTATATCCGGCTCTATTTCCGGCTGTAAAAATTCGTTTAAGGAAAGCGAAAGTATTTCGCTTATTCTGTCGCACAGCAGGTCGGCGTCCTTTGGGGTTACGAATAAACCGCTCTCCGTTTCGGGAACCACCCCCGTAAGGCTGTATGCAATCGACTCAACATCGGTTACGGTGGGAACGCCTACCGCTATAACCGGAACCCCGAGCGTTTTTTTGCTTATTTCGCTGCGTGAATTTTTAACCCCCGAGCCCGGGCGGATTCCGGTATCGCACATTTGCACGGTCTTAAAAAGTCTTTCGGTATCCTTTGCCGCAAGTGCGTCTATTACAATAACCGCCTCGGGTTTTACCGTGTCTGCGGCGCTTTTAATAAGCTCCGATGTTTCTATTCCGGTTTTACCGAGTACATCCGGCGTTATAACCGCTACGCTTTTAAGCCCTTTTAAGCCTATGCTTTCAGCAAGCTGTCCCGAAATATGCCTTGTGGCAAGTATTTTTTTTGCGGTAAAGGGTCCCACGGAATCGGGTGTTATTTCGGTATTTCCGAGTCCTGCCGCAAGCACCGTTCCGTTTACGCCGTTAAGCAAAAACGAAAGTGCTTTTTTTATTTCCTCTTTTATTCCGCTGTAATCGGCGATTTTGTTTATATCGGGATATTCAAGGGTAATATATGTTCCGCACGGTCTGCCGAGAATTTTTTCGCCCTTTTCGGAGGTTATTTTAATAACGGTGGTTTTAACATCGCCGTTTACGGATTCTTCTCTTTCCACGCCGTTTGCCTCACCCGAAAGGTCGGAATTTATTTCTATTGCAAGGTCGGTTCTTACCATTTTCGCACACACCTTTGTTTTTGTTATAATTTTCTCCCTATTGTACAAACTTTATTCTTAACTTTATAAACTTAAAAAAGTTGAAAATCTTCTTTATTTGTGTTATACTATATTAGATTATTAATATATATTATAATAATATATAAGGGTGGTTTACATAATGCCGATAAATTCTATTAACGACATATGGTCCGCCGTTTGCGAGGAATGTAAAAAAACCATTTCGGAAGTTGCTTTCAACTGCTTTTTGAAGGACCTTGTTCCTGTTTCTCTTAACGGCGGCGAATTTGTTGTTTCCATTAACAACGAGTATATGCGCGGTGTGGTGGAGCAGAATTATACAGAGGTTCTGCAAAATGCGCTTAAAGCCGTAATGGGTATAGATATGCGTGTAAAAATCATCTATGAGGATGACGAGGAAAAAATTATCAAGGCCGAACAGTTCAGCGACGGGCTTACCTTTGAAGATTTCTTTACATTTTCAAACTTTGTTGTGGGTTCTACAAACCGTTTTGCACACGCCGCCGCACTTGCGGTCTCGAACAATCCGAATATAACATATAACCCGCTTGTTATATACGGTCCGTCGGGTGTGGGTAAAACCCACCTTATGCTTGCCATTAAAAATCAGATAAAAAAGAATTTTCCTTACAGGAAGATTGAATATACAAGGGGCGAGGATTTTACAAATCAGCTTATAAAGGCCTTGCAGGACGGTAAGCTGGGTCTTGGAACGATAGACGATTTCCGCAATAAATACAGGGGCGTGGATGTGCTTTTGATTGATGACATCCACTTTATCGCCGGCAAGGAACAAACCCAAGAGGAATTTTTCAACACCTTTAATACCCTGCTTCAAAACAATAAGCAGATAGTTGTAACGCTCGACCGTCCGCCGAAGGAGATAAAAACGCTCGATAACAGAATCCGCTCCCGCTTTGAAAGCGGACTTTTTGCGGACATTACTCCGCCTGATTTTGAAACCCGTGTAGGTATAGTCAAGAAAAAAGCGCTTCAGCTTGATATGAAGCTGGACGAGCCTATTGTTTTTTACATTGCCGAGCATATAAAAGTAAACACCCGTCAGCTTGAAGGCGTTGTTAAAAAGCTTAAAGCGTATGTTTCAATTCAGGGCAGACCGCCGACAACCGCAGTAGTAGGCGGATTTATAAGGGACATAATAAACGATACGCAGCCTGAGCCTATAAAAATAGAAAAGATTATTTCCGAGGTTGCAAAAACCTATAATGTGTCGGAAAGCGATATTCTTTCAAACAGAAGAACACAGGCGCTGGCTCTTGCCCGTCAGGTTGCAATGTACATAGCCAGGGAAACCACCGACCTTTCTTATAAGGCGATAGGAGAAAGCTTCGGTAAAGATCATACAACGGTTCTTTATAATGTAAACAGAATAGAGGAATTTTTGAGGGATAAGCCCTACGAAAAAGAGCTTGTGGACGACATAATAAAAAATCTTACAAGCGAATCTTATTCTTTTTAAGTTATCAACCGTTTTAAACTTAATTAACAGTGAAGTTATTAAATCGGGTGTTGATAACATTTTAAGGGCATTTTTATCAAACCTTTATCCAATTTTGTTTTAACCGCAGAACTTGTCCTTTTTAAGCCGTTTGCGGCAATTACTAACCGTTTTAACACCCCTTATTACTACTGTTATTTTATAATTTTCTTTTAGGAGGAAAAATTATGATAATTTCCGTTGAGCGTTCTTCTTTGCTTGACGCTGTAACACGCTTACAAAGAGTAGTAAGCTCCAAAACCTCAATGCCCGTGCTTGAGGGAATACTTCTTTCCGCAGAACAGGGAAAGGTTACTCTTGTTTCATACAATCTTGAAATGGGAATGAGAAAAGAAATATACGCTAAATGCGACGAGGCGGGCGATATTGTTATAAACGCAAGGCTTTTGGGCGATATTTTAAGGCGTATGAACGCTCCGCAGGTTGTTATATCCTCTAATGAAAAATTAGCCTGCAATATAAAATGCGGCGAAGCCACATTCGATATAATGGGAATGGCAGCAGAGGATTTTCCCGAAATGCCGACAGTGGGTTCGGACAGAACCCTTAAAATAGACGGTTCGCTTTTATCTGAAATGGTTAAGGGAACATTTTTTGCTACTGCCCAAAACGAAGGTGCAAAGCCGATACTTACCGGAATTAATGTTACGGTTAAGGATTCCGTTATGCAATTTGTGGCGATAGACGGTTACAGATTGGCAATTAAAAGAGAAAATGTTGACATTTCGGACGATTTTTCCTTTATATTATCAGGTAAAGCGGTAAGCGAGGCTGTAAAGCTTATAGACGAAAACACCGAAGATGTGGAAATGAGAGTCGGTGAAAATCTTATATCCTTTAATATTAACGGATATGATTTTATTTCAAGACTTTTAGAGGGCGAGTTTGTAAATTATCAGAAAACAATTCCGTCCGAGCATACTCAAAGGGTTGTTGTAAATACCCGTGAGCTTATAGATACCATTGAAAGAGTTTCACTTCTTATAAGCGAATCATTTTCAACACCGGTGCGTTGCTATTTTAACGAGCTTAATGTTGTGTTTACCTGTGCTACTTCTATGGGAAGAGCGGCGGAAACCTTTAATACCCAGCTTGAGGGCGACAGCTTTGAAATAGGCCTTAACAGCAGGTATCTTTTGGACGCACTTAAAGCGGTCGGAGATGAAAAGGTTCAGATTTTGTTTAACGGTGCCAATGCCGGCGTTCTTATTCTTCCGATTGAGGGTAACAGCTTTACCTATATGATAATGCCTATGAGGTTGAGATAATGGACTTTAAGAAAATTTCCGTTAAAGAGGATTTTATAAGGCTTGACAGTGCTATGAAGTTGGCAGGCATTGTTTCAACGGGCGGACACGCCAAATTAGTAATACAAAACGGCGAGGTTGCCGTAAACGGAGAAATTTGCAAAATGAGAGGAAAAAAGCTCCGAATCGGCGATACATTTGTTTATAACGGAAACGGTTTTGTAATAGAATGAGAGTTCTTAATACAGAATGTAAAAATTTCAGAAATATAGAGCTTTTAAGTTCCGGCGTTTTTGATGAAATGAATGTTATTTGCGGAGAAAACGCACAGGGCAAGACAAACTTGCTTGAAGAAATCTGGCTTTTTACGGGAATGAAAAGCTTCAGGGGCTCAAAGGACTGTGATTTTATCCGTTTCGGGGAAGACACGGCGGTTTTAAAGCTCGGTTTTGAGGCGCAGGGAATAAAAGAAGAGGCAAAGCTTGAAATTAAAGAGCACAGAACGGCTTTTTTAAACGGAAAAAAGCTTAAATCCGTTTCGGAGCTTGCCGGAAAATTCAAGGCTATTGTATTTTCACCCGATGATTTAAGAATTGTAAGCGGCGGTCCTGCTTTAAGAAGAAGATTTGCGGATACGGCCATCGGTCAGCTTTATCCGGCATATATATTGATTTTAAGAAATTATATGCGTGCCGTAACCCAGCGAAACAGGATTATCAAGGATTACAGATATGATTCTTCCCTTTCGGTAATGCTTGATGTGTTTGAAGACGAAATAGCCGTAAACGGCGAAAAGATAATGAGCTTCAGAAACAGGTATTTAAAAGCACTGAATGAGTTTTTGCCGAATGTGTACGGCGGTATTTCATGCGAAAAGGAAGTTCTTTCAACGGAATACTTAAAAAGCTGTGAAAATTTAAAGGAAGATCTTTTAAATTCAAGAAAAGACGATATGTATTCCGGCGTTACTTCAAAGGGTCCGCACAGAGACGATATTGAATTTAAAATAAACGGAATTAACGCAAGGGGTTTTGCTTCACAGGGTCAAAAGCGAAGTATAGCGCTTTCCTTAAAGCTTGCCGAGGCGGAGGTAATAAACAAAATATCCGGCGAATACCCGGTATTTTTGCTTGACGATGTTATGAGTGAGCTTGACCCGGAGAGACAAAACTTTGTTTTAAACCGTATTAAGGGTATACAGTCCTTTATTACCTGCTGTGACCCGTCAAATGTTCAAAATCTTAAAAAGGGTAAAATTATTAACATAAGAAACGGTCGGATAATTTAATGTATATACATTTGGGTCAGGGTACGGTGGTCCGTTCAAGAGATGTTATAGGAATATTTGATCTTGAAAGCACTACTGTTTCAAAACACTCAAGGAAATTTTTAAATACAGCGGAAAAAAACGGAAATGTAATAACCGTATCTTATGAATTACCTAAATCCTTTGCCGTGGTAAGCGGTGAAAACGGAAAATCAAAAGTATATATTTCTCAGCTTTCAACATCTACACTTTTAAAAAGATCAGGCTTTATAGAGTCTTTATAGTATGAAAGGAATGTTTTTTTAAATGAGTAATGACATTACGACGCCTGTTACGGAAAATTACGACGAAAATTCCATACAGGTATTGGAAGGACTTGAAGCGGTACGAAAGCGCCCGGGTATGTATATCGGCTCTACGGGCGAAAGAGGACTTCACCATCTGGTTTACGAGATAGTAGACAACTCAATAGACGAAGCGCTTGCCGGTTACTGCGATAAAATACTTATAGAACTGCTTGACGACGGCGTGATAAGGGTTACAGATAACGGAAGAGGTATACCTGTCGGAATACATCCTCAAAAGGGAATACCGACTGTAAGCGTTGTTTTTACAATCCTGCACGCAGGCGGTAAATTCGGCGGCAGCGGTTATAAGGTTTCGGGCGGTTTGCACGGTGTCGGTGCGTCTGTTGTTAATGCTCTTTCAAGCTGGCTTGAGGTTGAAATTGCAGACGGAAAGCACATATATTTGCAGAGATATGAATGCGGAAACATAAAAACAGATTTAAAAATAATAGGCGATACCGATAAAACAGGTACAAAGGTTACCTTTAAGCCCGACCCGACCATATTTACGGATACTACCCGTTATGATTTTGATACCCTTTTATTAAGACTTCGTGAGCAGGCATTTTTAAATGCCGGAATAAGGGTTGTTTTAAAGGATGAAAGAACAGATGCGGATATTCCCGGCAGAGAGGAAGATTTGCATTTTGAGGGCGGAATTAAGTCATATGTAGAATTTTTGCTTGAAAAGAGCAAAAAGGACAGACTTAATGCCGATGTTATATATTTAAACGGCTCTTCGGGCGATTCTATGGCGGAAATAGCTCTTTTATGGAGTACAGGATATGATACAAAAATTATGTCCTTTGCAAATACCATACACACGGTAGACGGCGGTACGCACGAAAGCGCTTTCAAGACAAGTCTTGCCAGAGTAATAAACAAATATGCAAGAACCTTTAAATTTTTAAAGGATAACGACGCTAATTTAAAAGGCGAGGATATTAACGAGGGACTTGTGGCGGTTGTAAGCGTTAAGCTTACAGACGCACAGTTCGAATCGCAGACCAAAGCAAAGCTTGGTAATACTTCTATCGGTACGCTTGTAAACAATATTGTTGCCGAAAAGATGATGAATTACCTTGAAGACCACCCGACAGAGGCTAAAATTATTCTTGATAAATCAATAGCTTCTTCAAATGCCCGTGAGGCGGCGCAGAAAGCAAGAGAACTGCAAAGAAATAAATCGGGTATAGGCGGAAAAACCAGAATGCCCGAAAAGCTTACCGACTGTATTTCAAACGATCCTACCAAAACCGAAATATTCATAGTCGAGGGAGATTCCGCAGGCGGCTCGGCAGTTGAGGGCAGAAACAGCACATATCAGGCGATACTGCCGCTTTGGGGTAAAATGCTTAATGTTGAAAAAGCAAGGGTGGACAAGGTTTACGGAAACGATAAGCTGACACCTGTTATAGTGGCATTAGGTACCGGAATTGCCGAGAATTTTGATATTACAAAATTACGCTACGATAAAATAGTTATTATGGCGGATGCCGATGTTGACGGTTCACACATCAGAACGCTTTTGCTTACATTTTTCTTCCGCTATATGCCGCAGCTTATTGAAACGGGTCATATTTATTTGGCTCAGCCGCCACTTTACAGGGTTGCAAAGGGAAAGAGATATTTCGACGCATTCACCGATGAAGAAAAAGACAGATATGTGGCAGAACTCGGCGGAGAACCCGATGTTCAGCGCTATAAGGGTCTTGGTGAGATGAACCCCGAGCAGCTTTGGGAAACCACGCTTGACCCCGAACACAGAACAATGTTAAGGGTAAATATGGAGGACGCAGAGCTTGCCGACCAAACCTTTACAATGCTTATGGGCGAGGAAGTAGAGCCGAGAAGAAAATTCATTGAAGATAATGCGGTATTTGCTACCGATCTTGATATATAAGGAAGTGATATAGAATGGCTAAACAGGAAAATGTCTACTGGCCGAGCGACGAAGAAACCAAAATAGTACCGGTTGAAATAGTAGACGAAATTAAGGGCAGTATGCTCCAGTATTCAATGTCGGTACTTGTAGGCCGTGCTATTCCTGATGTCAGGGACGGACTGAAACCGGTTCACAGAAGAATACTTTATACAATGTTTGAAAACGGACTTACGCCCGATAAGGCTTACCGTAAATGCGCCGATACCGTAGGTTCGGTGCTGGGCCGTTACCATCCGCACGGCGACGCCAGCGTTTACGACGCAATGGTGCGTATGGCGCAGGATTTTTCACTCCGTTATCCTTTAATAGACGGTCACGGAAACTTCGGTAACATAGACGGTTACCCTGCGGCTGCCTACCGTTATACCGAGTCGAGAATGAACAGACTGTCTCTGCATATGCTCGACGATATAAATAAGGAAACGGTAGATTTTCAGCCGAACTACGATAACCGTTTAAACGAGCCTGAGGTTTTACCTGTCAGATTTCCGCAGCTGTTAGTAAACGGATCTTCGGGTATAGCCGTAGGTATGGCAACCGAAATTCCGCCCCACAATCTGGGCGAGGTAATTGACGGTATGTGCGCCCTTATCGATAACCCCGAGGCTGATTTGCAGGAAATCTGCCAGTATATTAAGGGACCTGACTTCCCGACCGGCGGCATTATAATGGGCAGAAGCGGTATCCGTGCGGCTTACGCTACGGGCAGGGGCAAAATAACCCTTAGAGGAAAAGCCGAAATAGAGGAAACCAAAAACGGAAAATACCGCATTGTAATTACCGAAATCCCCTACAAGGTGCGCAAGAAAGAACTTGTTAAGGCAATT
>JAFOYI010000022.1 GCA_017391425.1 Clostridia bacterium
ATTTTAATAAATTTTAGCACTTTTTTTGTTATATCACTTGCAATTAATATATTTTAGTGGTAATATATGTAAAACAAACAACTTGGAGGTTGCAGGAAAAATGGGAAAAAAACTAAAAATTGTCATTGCGGATGATTCTACGGAATTAGGACAAAATTGTGCCAAAGCACTTAAAGGCTACGGAATGGAGGTTTTGCTTTGCACCAAGGACGGTCAAAAGGTGCTTGACACGGTTAAAAAAGAAAAACCGGATGTAATACTTGCGGATGTTTTTATGCCGAACCTTGATATTTTAGGAGTACTTAACGGACTGAATGAGATAAACTCAAAAGAAAGACCGATGGTAATGGCAATGTCAAGCTTTGACAATCAACGCCTTGAAAAAGAAACACTGGACGCAGGCGCAAGCTATTATTTTTTAAAGCCGTTTGACATTAATACAATGGCTGAAAGAATAATACAGCTTTCGGGCTGGAAAAACGAAATATCCCCCGTTGTCGTAAAGGACAATGTGGTGACAGACCCCGAGCTTGAGCTTATGGTAACTGAAATTATACATCAAATAGGGGTTCCGGCACATATTAAGGGTTACCATTACTTAAGAGAGGCGATAATACTTTCGGTTAAAAACAGCGATATATTAGGTTCCGTTACAAAATTACTTTATCCCACCGTGGCGAAAAACCACGGAACAACCTCCTCTCGTGTTGAAAGAGCTATCCGACACGCAATAGAAGTTGCGTGGGACAGGGGCGATATAGATGTTTTAAACTCATATTTCGGCTATACAATCCAAAATGACAGAGGAAAGCCGACAAACAGTGAATTTATAGCGATGATAAGCGATAAGCTCAGATTAAGACTTAAAATAAGCTGATACATAAAAAGCTCCGAAGAAGGATAAAACCTTCTTCGGAGCTTTTGAATTTGAATAAGCCGGATTAATACATTCCGCCTGCCTGTGCGGCAGCGGCTGCAGCTGCGTTTGCAGCAGCGGCGTCTTCCTTTTTATCGGCAACAAGGCTCTCGGTTGTAAGAACCATTGAAGCTACGGAAGCCGCATTTTCAAGAGCCGAGCGTGTAACCTTAGTCGGGTCAACGATACCGGCGTCTATCATATCGGTATAGGTTTCATTATAAGCGTCAAAGCCGTAATTTACCTTGCCGCTGTTAACGATTTTATCAATTATTACAGAGCCCTCAAGACCTGCATTAAAGGCAATCTGCTTAATGGGTGCCTCAAGTGCTTTAAGAACAATATTAACGCCTGTCTTTTCATCACCGGATACATTATCAAGCAAAGCCTTAACTGCCGGAATAGCGTTTACAAGCGCCACGCCGCCGCCTGCAACGATGCCCTCTTCAACAGCTGCCTTTGTAGCTGAAAGAGCGTCCTCAATGCGGAGCTTTTTATCCTTCATTTCAATTTCGGTAGCGGCACCGACTTTGATAACTGCAACGCCTCCGGCAAGCTTAGCAAGTCTTTCCTGAAGCTTTTCTTTATCAAAATCAGAGGTTGTAGCCGCAAGCTCGTTTCTGATTTGAGCGACTCTGTCCTTAATTGCGTCAGAGTTGCCTGCACCGTCAACGATTATGGTATTTTCCTTTGTAACCTTTACCTGACGGGCCTTGCCGAGCTGATCCATAGTAGTATCCTTAAGCTCAAGACCGAGTTCCTCGGAAATAACCTCGCCTCCGGTAAGAATAGCAATATCTCTGAGCATTTCCTTGCGTCTGTCGCCAAAGCCGGGTGCCTTAACGGCAACGCAGGTGAATGTACCACGGAGCTTATTGACAATAAGGGTTGAGAGAGCCTCGCCCTCGATATCCTCTGCAATTATAAGGAGCTTCTTGCCTGCCTGAACGATTTGTTCAAGAAGCGGAAGTATCTCTTGAATATTGGAAATCTTTTTATCTGTAATAAGGATAAGCGCATCATCAATAACAGCTTCCATTTTATCGGAATCCGTTACCATATAAGGAGTAATATATCCTCTGTCAAACTGCATACCCTCAACTACTTCAGAGTAAGTCTCGGCGGTCTTTGACTCTTCAACTGTAATAACGCCGTCTGCGGTCACCTTGCTCATGGCCTCTGCGATAAGCTTACCGATAACCTCATCTCCCGAAGAAACGGTTGCAACACGGGCGATATCGTCGCTGCCGCTTACCTTCTTCGAATTCTTTATAACAGTGTCAATAGCAGTATCAACAGCATTCTTGATACCCTTTTTAACTACCATCGGATTAGCACCGGCGGCAACATTCTTCATTCCCTCTTTAATAAGAGCCTGTGCAAGAACAGTTGCTGTGGTAGTACCGTCGCCTGCGGCGTCGTTTGTTTTTACGGAAACTTCCTTTACAAGCTGAGCGCCCATATTCTCAAACGGATCTTCAAGCTCAATTTCCTTGGCGATTGTAACGCCGTCGTTTGTAATGAGGGGTGAGCCGTACTTCTTATCAAGAACAACATTTCTGCCCTTAGGTCCCAAAGTAACCTTTACTGCGTCTGCAAGCTTATCAACGCCTGCCTGAAGTGATTTTCTTGCCTCTTCGCCGAAAATAATATTTTTAGCCATAATAAATCTACCTCCGATTATTCAACTATTGCAAGAATGTCCGACTGATGGAGAATGGTGTACTCTTCACCGTCGATTTTAATATCTGTTCCCGAATATTTAGCGGCAACTACCTTGTCGCCCTCTTTAACGGACATTTTAACTTCTTTGCCGTCAATTACTCCGCCGGGGCCTACTGCCACTACAACGGCAATTTGCGGCTTTTCTTTAGCGGCGGAAGTTAAAACTATTCCGCTTTTTGTGGTTTCCTCTGCTTCTGTTGCTTTAATAACAACATTGTCTGCCAAAGGTTTGAGTTTCATAACAAAATTCCTCCAAACTTATTTTAAGAAAGATATGAAAAACACATCTTTTTAATCTGCAATATACATTATAAACGAAAATCAGGGAAAGTCAATAGTGCTTTTTAAAAATTAAACTATTGTTAATATTTTGAAATATTTTTGCTTATTTTTTCAAGTACGCTTTCGAATATAAATAGCTCCTCGGGCGTTATTTCAGCAAGTGCCGAAAGGAAAAACTTTTCCTCTGACATTGCGGCGGATTTCGCCGTTATACCGCCTCTGCCGGTAAGCAGAATTTCACCGTTCGAAATTTCGGCAAGCTTGTTTTCAGTAAGCAAAGCCGTTACTTCTTCTCCGCAAAATGAGTTCACCTTATCCAATTCCGCCTTATGCTCCGGCATTTCAAAAATGTATATCAGCGCACGAACCTCGTCCTTTGTTATCCCCGAGCGCCTTGACACGGCCTCAGCACAGCTGTCGCAGGCAGAAAAAAAGTCCTTTTGCAGTTTTAAAAATTTCGATGTATTAATACTGTTATTCATAATTATAAAAAGACACCCTCCGTATTTTGTACCTATCTATTCTAATACGGAAGGTGAAATTTGTAAATGCTTTATTTTAATGTATCTGCAATTTTATATATAAGCTTTTCGGATTTTTCCCACCCAAGGCACGGGTCTGTAATAGATTTGCCGTAGATATGCTCACCGATTTTCTGCGAGCCGTCTTCTATGTAGCTTTCAATCATAAGTCCCTTTACCATTGAACGGATATTTTTATTATGATTACAGCTGTAAACAACATCCTTTGCTATTCTTATCTGTTCCAAATACTGCTTACCGGAATTTGCGTGGTTCGTATCCACTATAACCGCCGGATTTACAAGATTTGTCGAAGCGTAAAGCTCATACAGCTTTACAAGGTCCTCATAATGGTAATTCGAAACATTCTTGCCCGCAAAGTCTATATACCCCCTTAATATAGCGTGAGCATAAGGGTTGCCTGAGCTTACAACCTCCCAACCTCTGTAAATAAAGGTATGCTTATGCTGGGCGGCAGTTATGGAGTTCATCATAATCGTAAGGTCGCCGCTTGTAGGATTTTTCATACCCACCGGTATGTCAAGTCCGCTTGCGGTAAGTCTGTGCTGTTGGTTTTCAACCGAGCGGGCGCCTATTGCAACATAAGAAAGTAAATCCGAAAGATAACGGTGATTATCCGGGTAAAGCATTTCGTCCGCACAGGAAAATCCGTAGTCGTGCAGAGCCGTCTTGTGAAGTTCCCTTATCGCCACTATGCCTTTGAGCATATCTGGCGTATCGTCAGGGTTTGGCTGATGTAACATTCCCTTGTAGCCGTCTCCCGTTGTTCTCGGCTTATTTGTATAAATTCTCGGTACTATCAGTATTTTGTCCTTTACTTCTTCCTGTACCTTTTTAAGTCTTGATATATAATCAAGCACCGGTTCACGGCTGTCGGCAGAGCAAGGACCTATTACAAGAATAAATTTGTCAGATTCGCCGGAAAAAATCTTTTTCAACTCGGCGTCTCTTGCGGCTTTAACCTCTGCGTCCTTATCCGACACCGGATAGCGGGTCTTAATCTGCTGCGGAATCGGCAGCTTTCTTAAAAAATTCATATTCATAATGCTTACCTCTTATAAATGTTTATTAAAACGCTTTCTGCGTTCGGTTGAAAGTCTCATCATAGCTCTGATGCCTTCCCTGTCTCCCGATTCGATTTTATCTTTAAGCTCATCAAATGCAGCCTTAAAGCTTTCCATCTCCTTAAGCAATGCATCACGGTTATCAAGGAAAAGCTCGCTCCACATTTCATCGTTAATTCTTGCTATTCTTGTCAGGTCTCTGAAAGAGTCGCCGGTGTAATACTCAAGGTCGGGCGTATTGTTACAGCACATAAGCGTAACCGCTATACAGTGGGTAAGCTGAGATAAAAACGCTATCATCTCATCATGCATTTTAACCGACAACTGCGCCACCTGATGAAAGCCGAGCTTTTCGCCCAAATCACAACAAAGTTCTACCGCTCCCACAGTATTTTTTTCGGTGGGGACCACTATGTAATTGGCGCCTTTAAAGATTTCAGCACTGCTGTTTTCAACACCGCAAACCTCTCTGCCCGCCATAGGGTGAGCGGCAATAAATTCCACATCCGGTCTTAACATAGATTGGATTTTATCAACAATACAGCCCTTTACACCGGTTACATCGGTAATTACCGCCCCCGATTTTAAATATTGCTGGTACTGTTCTATCCATTCCGTAAATATGTGCGGGTAAAGTGCAAATATTACAAGGTCGGCACTTCCGACAAGCGCCTTATCTACGCTTGCGGCACCGTAAGCGATTATGCCTTTTTCAAGTGCAAAATCAACCGATGACTGTTCCTTTGTAATGGCGTTTACCTTAAAGCCTGCCTTTGTGAGTGCCTCGGCATAGCTGCCGCCCAAAAGTCCGAGTCCTACAATAAGTATATTCATTTCTTTTGATAATTTCATTGTTTTTCTACCTTTATACCGAGTGAGGAAAGCTTTTTAAAAAAATCAGGGAAGCTTTTTGCAACCGCTTCCGCTCCGAAAATAATTCCGCCCGTAATACTGCAAAGAAGTGACAGCGCCATTACTATTCTGTGGTCGTTATGTCCTTCAAGCGGTATTTCGGGTCTGCTGAGCGTACACGGATGAACTGTAATTTCATTTTCCGATACTACGGTACGGCAGCCGAATTTTTTAAGCTCGGCAGCCATTGCGGCACCCCTGTCGCTTTCCTTTATTTTAAGCCTGTGAGTGCCTGTAAGCTTAACACCCTTGTTTGCCGCCGCAGCAGCCATAAGCACCGGCGCTAAGTCCGGACAGTCGGAAACATCAATTTCCGTAAATCCTCTTACAAGCTTGCCGAAAAGCTTTTTATATACCGAATCGCCCTGACAGGTATCTTTTTTAAGTCCCGTAACCGCAACATTTCCGCCCATAGAATTAAGCGCCTCGAAAAATGCGGCATTTGAGCAATCGCCTTCAACCTCAAGCTCTCTTGATTTATAAACCTGATTACCTTTAATAAAAATCGTGTGCTCGTCTGTTCGGCTTATTCTGACGCCGAAATCGGCAAGCGCCTTTACCGTCATATTCAAATATGAACCGCTTTCAAGCGCAGAGGTTATATCAATCGTACTGTCACCGTTTAAAAGCGGAAGTGAAAACATAAGTCCCGAAATAAACTGACTTGAAATATCCCCTCTTACCGAATACTTACCGGGAGAAAGCTTACCGCATACGGTCACGCTGTCCTCGGTCTGATTAAATTCAATTCCCTGTGAATCGCACAGCTCCTTATAAACAGAGAGTGAACGGCTCAAAAGTCTTTTTGTTCCGCACAGCGTTATTTTCTTTCCGAACAAAAGGCAAATAGGAATCATAAATCTCAATGTACTGCCCGATTCATTGCAAAAAAGCTCATTGCTTTTAAGCACTCCGTCAGGCGACATTCCGCCTATTTTAACACTGTTACCGCAAATATCCGTTGTCGCCCCGAGACTTTCAAGACATCCGATTGTAGCCTTTACATCCTCCGAAAAAGCAATGTTATTAATAACGCTTTCACCCGATAGTGCGCCGCACACAAGATACCTGTGTGAAACGCTTTTCGAGGGGGGCGCCGCAACCCTGCCGTATGCCCTGCCCTTTTCTATTGTTACTGTCATTATTTCTCTCCGTATTCCTTTATCAAAAAGTCTATCGCTTCGGTATAGCCTGCTATCCCGTGGCCGCAAATTGTTTTAACGCAAGCGTTTCTTATATAGCTTATCTGCCTGAAATCCTCACGCTTAGATACATCCGAAATATGTACTTCAACAGTGGGTATCGACACAGCCTTTACAGCGTCAAGCAAAGCTATGCTTGTATGCGTATAAGCTCCCGGATTTATTACAATACCGTCAAATTTTCCGTAAGCCGCCTGTATTTCATCAACAAGTGCGCCTTCATGATTTGATTGAAAAAGCTTAACTGCACAGCCGTTCTCGGCGGCGTGTTTTTCCACCGTATCGCATAAAGCTTTAAAATTCTCTTTTCCGTAAATACCGGGTTCTCTTATTCCGAGCATATTTATGTTAGGTCCGTTAATTACAAGAATTTTCATCCAAAAAAACCTCTTTTATTGCTTTTACATTAAGATCGAGCTCATCTACGGCATCAATCTTTATATCTGCCGATAAGCAATATATTTGATACCTTTCATTGTATCGCTTCATAAGCATTTCACGGTTTGAAGAAAGCGGTCTGTCCGAAGTGGTTACAAGCTTTTCTAAGGGGCGGTCGATAAATACAACCGTACCGTTTTCCTTTAAAAGCCTGATATTATCCGGATTTAAAACTGCGCCGCCGCCGGTTGCTATAACCGAAGACTGCTCTGCCGAAATGCGTTTTATAACCTCAGACTCAATTTTTCTGAAGCTTTCCTCGCCGTATTTGCCGAAATAATCCGATATAGGCATATTGATTTGCTTTATTATTTCGCTGTCTGTGTCAACAAACTCTTTATCAAGCTCACTGCTATCAGCTTACCTATTGTGGTTTTACCGCAACCCGGCATACCTATAAGAACAATATTCTTTTTCTGCCGTAAAATATCACGGTAAATTTCCTCTGTTTTTTCAGAGGTAACGGAAATATCTATAAACTTTTCTGCCGCAAATGCCGCCTGCGCCACAAGCATATAAAGGCCGCCTACCGCATTTATCCCCTTTTCCCGTGCGCTTACCACAAGTGCGCTTGAAAGCGGATTATAAACGGCGTCCGTAACGCTTGAAAGCGATTTGAAACGCTCTGTATCTATTGCCGACACGCCTATATTAGGATACATTCCGCACGGAGTAGTATTGATAATCGCCTGTGCGTCCGAATGTTTAAGGTAAGCCTCATCGTATGTAATTGCGCCGTCACTGCCGCTCCTTGAAACACGGTAAACCTCATCTGCCTCCAAATTTTCCGCAACGGTGGCGGCGGTTTTTGAGGTGCCGCCCGAGCCTAATATAAG
>JAFOYI010000023.1 GCA_017391425.1 Clostridia bacterium
GCAAAGGCTTTCTGCAATTTTACTATTATTCGATAGTAAAATCAATACTACGATTTGATAGTACATATAATTGAAGTTAGGTGAGTTATATGTATTATCCGAGACTTAAAGAATTAAGAGAAGACGGCGACTTTGTTCAAAAGGAAGTTGCGGCAGTTTTAGGTATTGACCAAAGGGTTTACAGCAATTACGAAATCGGTAAACGGGAAATACCAACGCATTATGTAATTAAACTTGCAGAATTTTATAAAACATCTACCGATTATATTCTCGGCAGGACAGATAAGAGGTAATTATTATTTTTACTCCGCCGACGCAGGTTTATAGCTTTTTGCTTTTCTTAAGTCTGTTGCACTTATGCCGTGCAAGCACCCTATTTCTGTCGGGCAAGCGGAAATTTAAGCTGATCCGCTTAATAAACACGCTGTTTTAAGGATTACCCTTAAAACAGCGTGTTTTTTTATACTGCCTTTTTAATTATAGCCGTCATAACGGTTATATCATCTTCATGACCGTCTGTGCGGCGCCGTTTTGCTCCCTCGCATATCCGCTCCGAAAGCTGTTCGGCAGTGCCGTCCGAAAAAGCTTCTATTTCTTCTCTAATCCATTCGGTGCCTTCACATACCGCACCGTCTGACATCAGCACTACCACATCGCCCTCTTTGCATTTAACAACCGCCTTGTCGAAGCTCACTTCACGCAGTATGCCGGCAGGAAGCGAAGTGCTTTCCGCCTTTCCCGTGCGACCGGAGCGCCGTACTAGCGTCGGTGCCGCTCCGGCTTTATACAGTTCTACTTTTCCGGTGAACAGGTCTATGCTTGCTATATCTACCGTAGCGAGGGATTCGTCGGTTGATTTAAAAAGCATAGAAGAATTAAGTATTCTAAGAGAGCAGTCATATCCGAAACCTGCCTTAATCAGCCTGTACATAAGTCCCGACGCCATAGCGCCGTCAACTGCCGCTCTTCCGCCGGTTCCCATTCCGTCTGATAAAATCATAATGAAATGACCTCTACCGTCAAAGAAATATTTATATGCGTCTCCGCACATAGCCGATTGCGAGGCGCATTTTTGCTCTACGCCGACATCGACACGCAGGGCGGCATGCTCGTTTAAGACAATAAAAATATCACCCTTGTTATCACTTACGGACGGAATATCGAAATCTCTTTCGCACACAATCGAAACAAGCTTCATAATTTGCAGCTTGTTTATAACAAGCGACGGTTCTTTCTTTATCTTCATTTCAATGGACATTCTTCCGTACTTATCAATTTTACTTGAACATTCGTCAACCCGTATATCAAGGTTTTTAAGTGCCGCAGAAGCTTTTTCCGCTGCGGAATTATCATATTTATCATCGTTTTCAAGGTCATTTGAAAGCTCCGAAAGCATAGAGGAAATACCGTCGAATTGATCCGAAACAACGGAACGAACCTCATCAATGCGGTTTTCGGCGGCAATTCTTGAGGCATAATCCGAATAACGGGTATAAGCGGAATTTGCAACCTTAGATACTCTCAAGCATCGGCCTTTAAATTCTTCCGGGGCTGCAATTTCCGGTGAACGGCTGCCGTTTTTAATTGCATTTGTTATTTGCAAGACAGCATTAAGTGTTTCGTCTCTTTTACTTTCCCAGCAGTGAAGCCTCAGCTTGCAGCCTGAGCAGGCGTCCTGTTCTATCGATGATATTACCGTTCCGAAATCGGGCGAATTTATTTTTGCAAGCTCTGATGAAACCTGCTCTACGGTTTGCGACACATCACAAAGCGCATTTGCCGCTATATCAAGCCGCATTGAAAGCGAACGCTTAAAACCGTCGGGAGTTACAAGTCTCGGGTATGCGGAAAAAAGCTTGCCGAGTTTTATGCCCGCCTTTCTCGGCAGGGCAAGAAAAAGTGC
Organism: Clostridia bacterium; assembly: GCA_017391425.1. Classification (GTDB taxonomy): domain Bacteria; phylum Bacillota; class Clostridia; order Oscillospirales; family Acutalibacteraceae; genus UBA737. The sequence continues at coordinate 1,904 of JAFOYI010000023.1, forward strand.
GGAGCCAAGTGCGGTTTCAACCACAGTTTGCGAAATCAGTATGGGGTCTTTCGTAATAACAGACCCTAAAAGACCGACAATAAGCGGTACAGATATTTGAACATATTTACCGAACGAGGCAAAAATGCCTGCCATTAATCCCATAAAAGCGTAGGTAACGGATATTTCACCTGTCATACCGCTAAGGCTCATTGCAAAGGCTGTTGCCGTTCCGCATATTGTGCCGGAGGTTATTCCGCCGTATTTTGCCGCAGTTAAAATTACTGCAATACCTATAATATGACCTAAACTTATGCCGTTAAACTGAAACCTGTTTAAACCCGTAATCATTATAGCTATAAGCACAAAAAGTGACACAAGCTCGTCCGATTCAAGTCCTGCCGCCGTATTTTTAAATGTAATAAAGCAACTGCAGATGAAAAATGCACCGCCTGCCGCAAGTAAGGCTTCAGCCAATGCCGAAAGAAAATTAAAATTAAGTCCGCTAAGCGTTACCGCAGAGGTAAGGAAGGATGCCAAAAGCGTCATAAAGCTTAAAAACAGGGGATTTGCGGACAGCTTTTTAAATCCGCCGAGGAGCAGTTTTATTGCGACTATGGAGAACAAAGCCGCAACATAACGAAAACCGCCGTTTCCTATTGCGGGAATAAAATATCCCATAAAAGCTCCTATTGCCGCTGCAGGTGTATATGTAAGCGAGCATCCGGCAATAAAAGAAAAACCGAACGGAAGCATATTACCGAGTACAACTGCTTTTGATGCGACAAATCCTGCCGCCGCCGCCGAAAAGTGCAAAAGCACAGCTGAAATCAGAGCGGAACGGTTAATTTTATCGTTCGTTCCCGTCAACTTTACAATTTCCTTCAAATTATATCACCGCCAAAAATTATGTAAACTTATTATACAACCGTTCAGCGGTTAAAATTGTCAAAGCGTAGGGAAGAATAGTGAATATTTTTGCCGAAAAACAAGAGGAATATTTTTACTGTATCCGGTAAAAATAGTACCGATAATTCGGAGGTGCGTTATGAAAAAAATATTTAAGACCTTTATTTGTATTTTAACGGCGGCAGGAATTTTAAGCTTTTCGGTTTTCGGACTTTCAAAAATGGGTTCACGCTCGGAGGAGGTAAGGAAAATACAGCAGGTTCTTAAAGATAAAGGATATTACAATTATACGGTTGACGGGATATTCGGTACAAGAACCCGAAGCGCTGTGGTAAGCTTTCAAAGGGATAACGGACTCTCGGCTGACGGAATAGCAGGCGAAAAGACCTTAAAGGCTCTCGGAATTTCCGGTACGGATTCTTCTTACGGCGGATATTCGTCGGCTGATTATGACCTGCTTGCAAGAATAATATCGGCTGAAGCAAGGGGAGAAAGCTATCTCGGTCAGGTAGCGGTCGGGGCGGTAATACTCAACCGCATAGAGCATCCCTCATTTCCGGATACGCTTTCGGGGGTTATATATCAAAAAAACGCTTTCACCTGCATTAACGACGGTCAGTTTTACGAAGCGGTTGAAGACAGCGCATATTCCGCCGCAAGGGATGCAATCAACGGACTTGATCCGAGCGGCGGCGCAATATATTATTACAATCCTACTACGGCGACGAGTAAATGGATATTTTCCCGTCCTGTCATAACCACCATAGGCAACCACAGATTTTGCAGTTAATACCGTAGGTTTGCAAGTTCCGTTACAAATGTCAGAAAACTTCGCCGACGGATAAAAAGAAAATAATCGCAGATTGTAAAATGAAGTTGCAATAGTAAAAAAGAATCCATAGCGAAGATTCCATGGTAGAATTGAGTTGCTACACACCAATTCGAAAGGAATCATCGCTATGGACGAAACCAAGTATACCACAAACATCGAAAA
>JAFOYI010000024.1 GCA_017391425.1 Clostridia bacterium
GACCGCATCTACGCTGCGTGAGCCGTGCGCCGGATTTTCCTTTTCGCTCGTCGCTACGCTCCTCCCTCAAAGGCAAATCCGTTCCACCTGTGAATCTTTCGTTAACTATTGCAACTTGCTCTTGCAATTTGCGAAAATTTCTTTTGTTCTTCTTTTCTAACTTTTTCAAAAGCCCATATTACCTGTCTTATCCAATGGTATTTATCCACTATCCTTATTGCGTTTTTAACCATATACCTGATGTATCGTAATATGTCCGCCACATATCAGAGATAAAATACTTTACTTTTTCCAGATCTTCCTTTGAATATTTACTGAAATATCTTGTTAAATACGGTTTGTATCTTTCGGGAAGTATATCTAAAACAATCTTGTTTTCGGGATCGGTTAATAGCCTACGAAGAAAAAATAAAAAATATTCCTTCGTTCGGTAAAAATGTAGTTTTAAAACTCTGAAAAAGGCGCTACCGTTGTCCGCGTTGCGGTAAAAGATTTTGTGAAAATAACATTTTTACCCAGATACCGCCGTATGATAAACAGGCTGATAGAATATATACTATACCGCCTGACCGATGAACGCTCTTTTACAAATATATTCTTGGTTACCCCAAAATTTATTATAGAGTCTAAAAAAATGGGCTGTCATAAGACAGCCCATTAATTTTTCGATAAAATTAAGCTTTAATTTTCTTAACAGAAACAACTGCTGCGCCAACGCTTAATGCAAGAACAGCAAGTGCAATCGGAGTAGATGTGTCACCGGTCTTCGGAGAAGTTCCTGTTGCTTCGGAAGCAGCTACATCGGTAAGTAAAACGATTTCGCCGAACTCAGCAAATACGCCCTTAACCACGCCGTTTAATACAGTGGCTTCAATCTTAACAACTGTGCCATCGGCTTTTTTAAGAAGCATTACTGCCTTTGTATTGTCTTTTACACCCGGAACCTTAAACTCAACGGTCACAGGGAACTTAACCGCACTGTTGTTTTCAGCACTGATTATCTTGTGATCTGTAACCTTAAGGTCTTTGTTTTCTTTCTGAAGATCAGCAATCATGCTGTCAAAAGCCACTGTGCTGCCGGTTGCACTCTCTAATTTAATGCTGACATCATTATTATCAGCATCTTTGGCCGTTGCCACCGTTACTGTTCCCTGTTCCTTTTCCGGAGACGGAGCAGCAGAAACGGTTGCAGTAAAAGCTGTGAGTGCTAATGCCAAGGTAATTACTGTTGCTAAAAGTTTTTTCATAATGATTTTCCTTTCATTACATTTTATTGTTTTATATAAAATACATCTAAGAGCAATTTATAAAGCTTGGTTTCATCCGCCGTAAAGGTCTCATAAGTGCCGTCCGAACCGCTCACACCCTCGACCCCACGGAAATTGAAATTAGCTTTAAGTGCCTCAGATGCAAGATATACAGCACTTGTTGCGTCAACATTTGTTACCGTGTTAGAAGATAACTTATTATACATCTTGACAGGAAGTGTCAAATCCTTTGTGGCTGCCTTTTTTGCTTGACTTGTGAAGCTTTTAATGAACGCTTTTTGCCTCTCAAGCCTCGGTGCATTGCTTTCACCGCGATATCTTAAATAGGGCAAAACATTGTTACCGGTAAGAGTAACGGTTGCACCCGACTTAAAAGAAGAATTGATTTTTGTCATATCTTCACTTATGCTCACAGGCACTCCGCCGACGGAATCAACAATATCAGTTAAAGAATTCATAAATATTGTGTAATAGCCGCTTATCGGAATTCCGTACAAAAATCCCGAAACCGCTTTGACCGTAAGCTCAGAAGATTGTTTATCATTGCTTCCGTAAGTATATGCAAGACAAAGTTGTTGTTTGGTTGTGGCAAAATAATTGCCGTTTATATCATAAGAGTCTACATTTGAGATCGTATCTCTTGATATTGAAATTACATTCGCCGACTTGTTTTCAGCATCAAGTGAAACCAAAAACAAAGCGTCTGCCTGATGTTTTGTTGAAACGCCCGGCTTCTGCCGATCAACGCCGATAATTAATATATTGATAAGCTTATCATTGTAGTTGTAAGCGTTGCCGTCATAATAAGCATCCGCATCATCCGGAAGCGTACCGTCTCCTGATGCAGGCAACTTAGCCGAATCGGGGTTTAGCCTTTTCCTCAAACTATTTTCGCCGATCTTCAGCACAATAAAATATGCCGAAATTAATGCTATAATAACCGTAAGTATTACGGAAATAACAATTACAAGCTTTTTATTAACAGTTCTTTTAAGATGACTGTTTACGGTTGTCATATATCAAGACCCCTTGAACGAGATAGCGTTCTTCAGTCTTACCGGTACAGGTAGAAAGTGTTATTATTCGGTCATCCGCAGTCAGCGGGATTTCCTGATCAAAAAGCGAACTCATATTTTTATTTGAAAAAATATCGGAAATATATTCGTTCCTGACAGACTCATTCTTGAAATCATAGGAAAGAAGAATATGCCTGTCATCGGTTATATGAGCCGCAAAAATGCGGTACTTCATTATTCTGCCGGGCATATAAACATTAATTTCCCTGTTTTCATCAAAAAAGCTTTTGTTACGGTATTTTTTAAGACTGCCGAACATAGTTCCGTTTTTCATATTATGCCCGTATATAACGGTATTGAAATCCGCAAAATCCATATCGTTATAATCCTCGGTATATATCGCACCGTAGGCGGACTTTTTGTTTTCAACGGTATGAGTAAGATAATATGCGTTATCATCGGCGTTTCTGACTATCGGATAATCGATCACCGTACCCGGAATATTTATCCAAGCATATATATCGGGATTGATTTTCTTCAGCTTCACAAAATCAACCGGTGGTTCAACATAATCGGAGGTTTTTTCTGGAACCGTATCCGATGAACCGTATGCCTGTGAACGCAGCTTATCTGTATTGCCCGACCGCATTGTCACGATGATATAAATGCCGGCAGCAAAAAAGCAAGTGATTGCCAGAATCAAAACTATTACCCAAACCCTGTTGCGTGACTTTTTCGTTATCCTACACCTCGCAAATACGCAATCGCCAACTATATAAGAATTATACTATTAAAGAACCTAAAAGTCAATATCAATAATATAAAAAAATGCCCAAGATATATCGTTAGTATTTATAAAAAACAATCAGGCGAGAATTATTCTTCCTGATTGTTTTTTCTGTTCTACCTTTTTTTTCTTAAAAATCTTGAAACCAGCTGACCGCACAGTTCGCAGGTTAAGTTTTCTTTAAGCAACAACAACATCAAACCGTATACGCCGAAAAACATAATTGCTCCTATAGCCAAACTCCAGAAAGCGCCCAAACTTAAAGCAAACCTGAAAAGCATGATAACAACAGTTCCGGCAAAAAGTGAAA
>JAFOYI010000025.1 GCA_017391425.1 Clostridia bacterium
ACGGCGCGCTCGAAATAGCCTCCCGTTCAAGGGGAACGCCTCGTATCGCAAACCGTCTTTTAAAGCGTGTGCGCGATATTGCGCAGGTCGAATTTGACGGCGATATTACGGAAGCGGTAGCACAGGCGGCGCTTGCGAGATTTGAAATTGACGAGCTGGGACTTGACGATTTTGACCGAAAGATGCTTACGACTATTATAACCAATTATTCGGGCGGTCCTGTCGGACTTGATACATTGGCGGCGGCGGTCGGCGAGGAAGCGGTTACGATAGAGGATGTTTACGAGCCGTATCTTATGCAGATAGGCTTTTTGACTAGGACGGCAAGGGGCCGATGTGTTACGCCGCAGGCGTATGAGCATCTTGGTATACCGCAAACCGGACAGAACACGACACAGCAATCAATATTTTAATTTAAGGAGCTTTGAAAATGGGAAGATTATTCGGAACAGACGGCGCAAGAGGTATTGCAAATAAGGAGCTTACCTGTGAGCTTGCAACAAATATAGGCAGAGCGGCGGCTTATGTGCTGACGGAGAAAACCACCGAAAAACCGAAGGTTCTTATAGGTAAGGATACAAGAGTATCCTCAAATATGCTTGAAATGGCGCTTGCGGCAGGTCTCTGCTCAGTCGGTGCGGATGTTGTGCTTGTCGGTTTTGTACCTACACCCGCAATAGCGTATCTTGTTAAGGACAGAGAAGCGGACGCAGGGATTATGATTTCGGCTTCGCACAACCCTTGTGAATATAACGGAATTAAAATATTTGATTCCAACGGATTTAAGCTGCCCGACGCGCTTGAAGAGGAAATTGAGGCGCTGGTGCTTGACGATATGAGCCCGATAAGCTTCCCTGTGGGCGGAGATGTCGGCAGTGTGTTTGCGCGTTACGATTATGTTGATTTCTACATTGACCACCTTGTCCGTTCGGTAAAAGCGGACCTTACGGGGATGAAGATAGCTATTGACTGCGCAAACGGATGCGCTTCCTATACGGCGGAAAAATTCTTTAAAAAGCTCGGTGCGGATGTCCATATGATGCACGACAGTCCGAACGGCGTTAATATAAACGCTCACTGTGGCTCTACGCATATGGAAGATCTTATTGACTATGTAAACGGTCACGAGGTAAATTTGGGACTTGCCTTTGACGGCGACTCCGACCGCTGCCTTGCGGTTGACGAAAACGGCAAGCTTATAGACGGCGACAGAATGATAGCGATTTTCGCCCTCGATATGAAAAACAGAGGAGTATTAAAGGACAACGCCGCAGTTGTTACGGTTATGACTAACTTAGGTTTCAAGCATTTTGCCGAAAAAAACGGCATTGATGTTATAGAGACCAAGGTAGGAGACCGCTATGTGCTTGAAGAAATGGTAAAGCACAATTATAAAATCGGCGGCGAGCAGTCGGGTCATATTATCTTTAAAGACTATGCCACAACGGGCGACGGTCAGCTTTCCGGCGCAATGCTCGCGTCAATCCTTTCGTCTGCCGGCAAATCGGCTTCGGAAACCGCTTCTGTTATGACCGTACTTCCGCAAACACTTGTTAATATCAAGGCTTCGCCCGAGCTTAAGGCGATGCTTAACACCGATTCGGACATATTGAATGCAATTGAAGAAGTTAAAAAGGCTCTCGGCAAGAGGGGCAGAATACTTGTAAGAGCCTCAGGAACCGAGCCGCTTATCCGCGTTATGCTTGAGGGCGAGGATATTGCCGAAATTAAACGCCTTGCAAAGCAGGTTGCAAAGGTTATTGAGGAAAAAGCATAATATGAGAACCGTAACGGGCTTTGACGATTACGAGCTTATTGACGCCGATTCGGGCGAACGGCTTGAACGGTGGAAAAATATAATTCTGATTCGTCCCGACCCGCAGATAATCTGGTCGGGCAATCGCAAAAATCCGCTTTGGAAAAATGCCCACGCCGTTTACCATCGCTCGGCAAACGGCGGCGGATATTGGGAAACGCTTAAAAAGGTTCCCGATGTTTGGAGCGTTAAATACGAAGGTCTTACATTTAATCTAAAGCCTATGGGCTTTAAGCATACGGGACTTTTCCCCGAACAGGCGGTAAACTGGAGCCTTGCAAGGGAGCTTATAGAAAAAGAAGACCGTCAGCTTTCCGTGCTTAATCTTTTTGCTTATACAGGTGCCGCCACCCTGGCGTGCTTAAATGCGGGTGCTAAAGTGACACATGTAGACGCCTCAAAGGGTATGGTTCAGTGGGCAAAGGAAAATGCCGCAGTAAGCGGTCTTAAGGACGCACCGGTAAGGTGGCTTGTTGATGATTGCTTAAAATTTGTAAAGCGTGAAATAAGGCGGGGCAACACCTATGACGCAATTATTATGGACCCTCCCTCATACGGAAGAGGACCTAACGGCGAGGTTTGGAAGCTTGAACAGCAGTTGGCTGAGCTTTTGAGCGAAACCGGCAAATTGCTGTCGGATAATGCGGTGTTCTTTTTCCTTAATTCGTATACCGGCGGTCTTTCGCCTACGATACTTAACTATATGGTAAACCGCTATGTAGTAAGGGGTAAAGGCGGCAATGTATCTACCGATGAGATCGGACTTTATATTACCGATAAGGGGATAAGCCTTCCGGCAGGAAATACTACTGTATGGATGAAGTAATGAGCAATATTATTGAAGTAAAGAATGTAACATATGAATATACGGACGAGGAGAACCGTTTTACTGCCGTAAAAGATTTGTCGCTTGATATCGAGCGGGGCAGTTTTACGGTAATACTCGGACATAACGGCTCCGGTAAATCAACCCTTGCAAAGATGCTTAACGGTCTTAATAAACCTACACGGGGCGATGTTTTTGTAGACGGAATCAATACAAAGGCTGAGGAAACCGAAATTGAGGTTAAGCGTAAGGTTGGAATGGTTTTTCAAAATCCCGATAACCAAATTATAGCTTCAATAGTTGAAGAGGATGTGGCGTTCGGTCCTGAGAACCTCGGAATACCGCCCCTAGAAATAAGGCGGCGTGTGGATAACGCACTGGAAGCCGTTGATATGTCGGACTTTAAAAAATCAACTCCTCATCATCTTTCGGGCGGTCAGAAACAGCGAATTGCCATTGCCGGAATGATTGCTATGGAGCCTGAATGTCTTGTTCTTGACGAACCTACGGCTATGCTTGACCCTAAAGGCAGGGCGGAGATTATTTCAACGCTTTTGCGGCTTAACAGGGAAAAGGGTATGACCGTTGTGCTTATAACGCACTATATGGAGGAGGCGGAAAACGCCGACAGAGTAATTGTTATGAACGACGGCGAAATAATTGCAGACGATAAGCCAAAGGTAATATTTTCAGATGTTAAAATGCTTAAGGATGTAGGTCTTGATGTTCCGCAGACGGCAGAGCTTTTGTATAAGCTTAAAAGCAACGGATTTAAAGTAGATACCCACGCACTTTCCATAAAGGAAGCCGCAGAGCAAATAATCAAGGCGCTCGGCACTTCTTATACCGATTCGGAGGAAAAATAGTTTGTCAGTTTTAGAGGTCAAAAACCTTACCCACACCTACGGCGGAAATACACCGTTTGTAAACGATGCGGTAAAGGGCGTTTCGTTTACCGCCGAAAAAGGCGAAATAATAGGTATTATCGGCCATACGGGTTCGGGTAAATCTACGCTTGTTCAGCATCTCAACGGTCTTTTAAAGCCTACTTCGGGCGAGATACTGCTTGACGGCGTAAATATATGGGAAAATCCGAAAGAAATCCGCAAGGTTCGCTCTAAAGTGGGCCTTGTATTTCAGTATCCCGAATATCAGCTTTTTGAGGAAACGGTTTTTAAGGATATCGCTTTCGGGCCTAAAAATATGGGTCTTACGGGAAAAGAGCTTGAAAAAAGAGTAGTCGATACCTGTAATATGATCGGAGTTAAGCCCGAATATTTTGAAAAATCACCTTTTGATTTGTCGGGCGGCGAAAAACGCAGGGTTGCCATCGCAGGTGTTATGGCGATGAATCCCGAGGTAATAGTTTTTGATGAGCCGACAGCCGGCCTTGATCCAAAGGGCAGAGAGGATGTTACCGAAATAATAGCAAATTACCGCAGATGTACCGGTGCTACGGTTATAATTATATCTCACAGTATGGAGGATATGGCGGTCATAGCGGATAAACTGCTTGTTATGAATAAGGGCAGTCTTCAAATGTTCGGAACGGTTGAGGAAGTGTTTAAAAACGGAGACGCTCTTCGTGAAATAGGTCTTAATGTTCCGATAGTTACAAGAGTTTTTTACGAGCTTAAAAAAGCCGGTGTGCCGGTTCCTGATAATGTTTTTACGGTAGAGAGTGCCGTAAAGGTGCTTGAGAAGCTGAGGGACGGTGACGGCAATGCTTAGAGATATTACATTCGGACAGTATTATGAAGGCCGCTCGGTAGTACACAAAACCGACCCGCGTGTAAAAATACTTCTTTTAATACTGATTATTGTTTTTATTTTTATAGCCGAAAATGCTTTTTCGCTTGGCTTTGCGGCAGTTATGATAATTATTACTGCGATTATTTCAAGGGTGCCGTTTGGTATGTACCTTAAAAATATGAAAGCAATTTTGCCGGTGCTTATTTTTACGGGTATTATTAACCTGTTTTACGGAGACGGCGGCAAGGTTCTGCTGTCATTTTGGAAGCTTTCAGTCACTACGGACGGCGTATACAGGGCGATTTTTATGGCGGTTCGCATAACAATGCTTATATTTGTAAGCTCGGCGCTCACTTACACTACTACGCCGAATGACCTTACCGACGCCATTGAAAGTCTGCTTTCGCCGCTTAAATTTATAGGACTTAAAAGTGCGGTGCATACCCTTGCTATGATGATGACCATTGCGCTCAGGTTTATACCGACTCTTATTGAGGAAGCGGAGAAGATTATGAACGCTCAAAAAGCAAGAGGTGCCGACCTTGAAAACGGCAGGCTGAAAGAGCGTGTTAAGGCACTTATACCGGTGCTTATACCGCTGCTTATTTCCTCTGTACGGCGTGCATATGAGCTTGCGGAGGCTATGGAATGTCGCTGCTATAACGGCGGAGAAGGCAGAACCCGTATGAAGCAAATGCATATGTCCGCAAGGGATTTTTGGGCTTTGGCGTTTGCAATTTCGGTATGCGGCGGAATAATAACGCTTAATATATTCTTTTAAAGGGGAAAAGGCTGTGAAAAGGATGCTGCTTACAATTTCATATGACGGCACCGCTTATCACGGCTGGCAGGTGCAGCCAAACGGAATAACCGTTCAGGCGGTTTTACAGGACTCGCTTCAAAAGCTGCTCGGAGTAAGGCCTGCGGTTACAGGGTGCAGCCGCACCGACGCCGGAGTTCACGCAAGGGAATTCTGCTGTCATTTCGACTGTGATGAGGCTTTTCCGGAAAAGGCATTTTTAAAAGGACTTGACGCATTCTTGCCGGGCGATATAGCCGTGAAGGAATGTAGGGAGGTTTCACCCGATTTTCACGCAAGATACGACGCAAAGGGCAAGCAGTATGCTTATTACATTTTAAACAGCTCTGTCAGAGATCCGTTTAACGCAAGGTATGTTTGGCGTATCGAAAGAAAGCTTGATACACAAAGAATAAATCGGTTTTGCGAAAATATTGTCGGTACTCACGATTTTTACGCCTTTTCTTCTTCGGGAAGGAGTACGGACGATACCGTAAGAACCGTAAGCGATTGTTCAGCGGAGCAAAGAGGAAATACAGTTGTTATAAAAATCACCGCAAACGGTTTTCTTTATAATATGGTAAGAATAATAGTCGGCACTGCCGTTGCCGTATCGGACGGACAGTCAGAACCGAATATAACCGAAAAAGCGTTTTCACTGCGGGAACGCTCGGTTCTCGGTCAAACGGCTCCGCCGCAGGGATTGTTTCTTGAAAAAGTGTTTTATTGATTAGAAGGGAGGGGTTTTGTGCCTGAATATAAAAAGAAAAAGGTAAACAGGCTTAAGGGCGCCGTAAAACCGAAAAGGGAAAAACGCCATACCGCACCTAAAGCTGAAGAAATCAAAATGACTCCTTCAAAAAAGTCTGTTAAAAAGAATACTTCCTATGAAAAAGCACCCGAAAAAGAGCTTAAGGTTGTAAAGGGCAAAAAGCTTGAAAGAAAAAGAAAAACTCGTGTTTTGCTTTCTTCTGCCGCAGTGGTTTTGATTGTTTTGGCGGTACTCCACCTTGTTCTGCCGGTCGGTATAGTTGAAAACATCGGTAATCTCACCGCCCTTATCGGAGGGGGCAGTTATACGATAGACCTTGAAAGTAACGATACTCTTAATGCGGTTTCAAGAGGAATGTACTACTATGTGCTTACAGATACACATATAAACGCATATTCAAACAATGCAAAGCAAATATATTCATACGTCCACGGGTTTGAAAATCCTGTGCTTAAAACTTCAAAAACCCGTGCTTTGATTTTCGATCAAGGCGGTAATGAGGCAGATATTTATAATTTAAGAACAAAGAAAAAGACCTTAAAAACCGATAATGATATAATAACCGCCGATATTTCCGATTCGGGTACATATGCGATAGTGACGAGGTCTGACAAATATGCGTCTGTGGTTTCGGTTTACGATAAGCATAATAACCGTTTGTATGAATGGTCGTCCTCATCGGATACCGTAAACAATGTTGCAGTATCGCCAAACGGGAAAAAGATTGCAGTTTCTTTATTTAATGCTTCTTCAGGTAAATTCAATTCGAAAATAAACCTGCTCGAATATGATTCGGCAACGCCGAAATATACCGAAAATATCGACGGAACGCTGGTTTATGCGCTTGATTCTTTCCATAACGGAGGATTTTCGGCAATTACCGACAACGGTTTCGGACTTTATATGTGGTCGAATTTCAAGAAAACCGAGTATAAAAGCGATTATTCACCGGCATTTTTAAGATCGGGCTCCGGCGGAACGGTGGTTGTATTTAACCGTGAAAGCGACCGTACCGATAACCGCATTGTTTTGTTCTCGCCTAAAGGGCGGCTAAAATGCGAATTTGATTATAAAGGAATTATAAGTGATATAGAGGTATCGGGCGGTCATATTTATTGTATATGCGACACCTCTGCCTATCTGCTGTCGGACGAGGGCAATGTTTTAAGAGAAGCGGATTGCGGCTTCGGCGTTACTTATATTTCCCCGATAGGTTCAAATATGCTGGCGGCAATTACCGACAACGGCATACAAAAAATTAAGCTTGAGGGTAAAGGAGAAAAATAAATGAGTATAATTCTTGATATTTGCGTAGTTGTTTTAATAATTGCGATTGTTTTGCTTTCCGCCAAACGGGGGTTTGCAAGAGCCGCCGTTGAATTGCTTGGATTTATTGCGGCTGTTTTCATATCGTTAACAATAAGTACACCACTTAGTAACATTACCTATGATAAAATAATAGAACCGTCGGTGGTACGCTCTGTAAGCGAAATTACAGGCGCTTCCGCAGGCGAAACAGCGGATAAGGTGTGGGATGCCCTGCCGTCTGCCTTGAAAAATTATTCGGGTAAGATCGGAATTTCCAAGGAAAACCTTGATAAGAGCATTTCGGAGGATTTGGCGTCCGGTGTGGAGGATACCGCTAAGGGGCTTTCGCAAAATGCGGTTAAGCCTATCGCAGTCAGGTTTATTTCACTGATTTATTCGGCAGTTATTTTCTCGGTACTTGTGTTCGTTGTAAAAATACTCGCAAAATATATAAATAAGCTGTTTTCCTTCAGCGTTGCAGGTTCGCTTAACCGACTGCTCGGCGGTATTATCGGAATACCTAAGGGTATAATAATCGCTGCGCTGATCTGCACTGTTATATCAATTATTATCTCATTTACGGATAACGGATTTCTTATATTCACAAAGGATGCCGTCGGGAACTCATGGTTCTTTAAGCATCTTACTACTAAATTGTTCTAAAAATTAAGCCCGCTTTATTGCCGCCGCATAACGGACGGTTAGCTTTAAGCAAGGCGGCGGAATGGAGACAAATAATGAAGCTTTGTTCAAGATGTAAAAAGCGTCCGGCGGTGGTTTTTCTTGCCGACGCATCAACACCCGGCTCCGAGCCTCAGGGACTTTGCCTTGTGTGCGCAAAGGAGCTTGGTATAAAGCCTGTTGACGATATGCTGAAAAGAATGAACATTTTGGACGAGGACATCGAGCAGATGAGCGACCAGTTTATGGATCTTATGGCGCTTAATGAAGAAAATGACGACGCCGAAATGAACGATGAAACCTTTGATTTGGGTACTGCTCCGGCAATGCCGTTTTTGGGTAAGCTTTTCGGCGGCGAAAAAACGGACAACAAAGAAAAAAATGAGACCGACGGTGCGGATAAAAAGCCGAAGAAAAAACGCCGCCGCTTTATGGAACAGTATTGCACCAATCTAACCGAAAAGGCAAAAAACGGTCAGATTGACGTTATTATAGGCAGGGATAAGGAGCTTTACCGTACAATACAGATTTTATCCCGCCGCACTAAAAACAACCCTTGTCTTATAGGCGAACCGGGCGTCGGCAAAACTGCAATAGCGGAGGGGCTTGCCCTTAAAATAGCAAAAGGCGAGGCTCCTGCAAGATTGCTTGATAAGGAAATATACCTACTTGACCTTACGGGACTTGTAGCCGGAACACAGTTCAGGGGACAGTTTGAAAGCCGAGTTAAGGGACTTGTTGATGAAGTTAAATCCGCCGGAAATATAATTTTATTTATTGACGAAATTCATAATCTTGTAGGTGCGGGAGATTCTGCGGAAGGCTCAATGAACGCCGCAAACATTCTGAAACCGGCGCTTTCAAGAGGTGAAATTCAGGTTATCGGCGCTACCACCTTTAAGGAATACCGCAAGTATATCGAAAAGGATGCCGCACTTGAACGCCGTTTCCAGCCTGTAACGGTTGAGGAACCTTCTGTTGCGGAAGCGGAAAAAATATTAATGGGCGTTAAAAGCTATTACGAGGGATTTCACAATGTTGTTATTCCCGACGAAATAGTTAAAAAAGCCGTTTTGCTTTCGGAAAGGTATGTTACGGACAGGTATCTGCCAGATAAAGCGATTGATTTGCTTGACGAGGCTTGTGCCTGTGCAAGTCTTGCCAATAAGGCGATTGACGAGCTTTACACCGCCAACAAAAAAATAGCGGATTATTCGGTTGAGCTTGAAGAGCTTGAAAATAATGTTGAAAATCCCGATTATGAAAAGCAGGCAATGGTTAAGTCGGAGCTTGAAAAGTATAAAAATATAGCCGCCGGTCTTTATGAGCCTGCGTCACATAATACGGTTACCGATGATGATATAGCTAAGGTGATCGAATTATGGACGGGTATTCCTGCGTCTAAGGTTAAGGAAAGCGACCTTAAAAAGCTTGCAGGGCTTGAAGATGCGCTTAATAAAAGAATAATCGGTCAAAACGAGGCTACACATCTTGTAGCTGCCGCTGTTAAAAGGGCGAGGGTGCATACAAACAATCTTCACCGTCCGGCATCTTTCATATTTGTAGGACCTACGGGTGTTGGTAAAACCGAGCTTGTAAAGGTGCTTTCTAAGCAGCTTTTTGATACTCCCGAAACGCTTATTCGACTTGATATGTCTGAATTTATGGAAAAACATTCAGTGTCAAGAATTATAGGAGCGCCGCCCGGATATGTCGGCTACGACGAGGCAGGTCAGCTTACCGAAAAGGTACGCCGCAAGCCGTATTCGGTAATATTGTTTGACGAGATAGAGAAAGCCCACCCCGATGTGCTTAATGTGCTTTTACAGATACTTGATGACGGCAGGATTACCGACGCACAAGGCAGAACGGTTAATTTTGAAAATACAATAATCGTTATGACCTCAAACGCCGGCAGTGAAAGATCTGAAAATCTACTCGGTTTCGGAAAAACACAGGCGGACGCATCGAAGGAAAAGGCGCTTAAAGCACTTGAAGGCTTTTTGCGCCCGGAATTTATTGCCCGTGTTGACGAAATTGTTGTATTTTCTCCGCTTTCATCCGATTCGCTTTGCAAAATCTCCGCCCTTATGCTTGATGAATTAAAGGCTTCACTTTCGGAAAAGCTGATAGATTTTTCATATAATGAAGATGTTTGCAAATATCTTGCGGAAAAATGCGGAAACGGCAAGAGGGGCGCCCGTGAGCTTCGCAATATTATACGCAGGAATATTGAAAATCGCATAGTCGATATCATCATTGACGGCGGGGAGGGCGGCGTAAAGCTTATTGCCGCAACAGCGCCTGACGGTGAAATCAAGCTTGATGTAAAATAAAAAAACGGTTCATAATTTTAAGTCTTTTATAATATGCTTTTTTAAAAGGGGGCATATTATGAAAGACTTTTTTTCTTTTGCGGAATCGCTTATATCGGGAATGTTTCCTTTTGTATTTTTGCTTATTGCAGGGATATATTATACGGTTAAAACCGGATTTTTTCAGTTTAGATATTTGCCTTCGTCTATTAAATATGCTCTCGGCGGTATTTTTAAAAAGAAAAACGGTGATGGGGTCAGTCCATTTCAGGCGGCTTGCACTGCGCTTTCGGCCACTGTCGGAACAGGCAATATAGCAGGCGTTGCGGGTGCGCTTTCATTAGGTGGAGCAGGTGCTATTTTTTGGATGTGGGTCAGCGCCTTTGCCGGTATGATAATTAAGGTTGCCGAAATAGTACTTTCGCTTATATACAGGGAAAAACACGGCGATATTTATATAGGCGGACCGATGTATTACATTAAAAACGGTTTGTCGCCTGCATTTAAACCTTTAGCCGCCGTTTTTGCCTTTACAGGAATTTTTGCGGTTTTTTCAAGCGGTAATATTACGCAAACAAATGCGGCGGTTGCATCTTTGGGCGGAGGAACTGCGGTTAAGCTTGTCGGCGGAGTGGCTTTTGCCGTAATAACGCTTGCCGTAATAGCCGGAGGTGCATCAAGAATAGGACTTTTTACAGAGAAAATTGTACCGTTTATGGCGGCTTTATATATTGCAATGAGCATTTTTGTTATAGTGAAAAATGTATCGTCATTGCCGACTGTATTAAAAATGATAATCGGCGGAGCATTTTGCCCGTCAGCCGTAACAGGCGGTGCGGTCGGGTCATTTACCGCAACTTTGATAAACGGCGCAGCAAAGGGTGTGTTCTCAAACGAGGCAGGGCTCGGAACTTCTGCAATGGCACATGCGGCGTCACAGCATACCGACGGCGTGCGGCAGGGACTTTACGGAATTTTTGAGGTATTTACGGACACTGTGGTAATATGTACGCTTACGGCGCTTTCGGTGCTTTGCTCGGGAACCTATATAGAATACGGAAAAACAGCCTCAACAGAGCTTGTAAAAGCGTCACTGTTGGGGGTTTTCGGAAGCGGCAGCGGAATATTGCTTGCGGTTATGATGTGTCTTTTCGGAATTTCAAGTGTTGTAGGCTGGGGCTATTACGGTACTGTATGCTGTGAATTTATTTTTAAAAATACGGGGAAAGAATTTTTATCTTTGTGTATCCTTTATTTTGCATTTTCGGTTCTTTGTGTAAAGCAGATACCGCATGGCGGCTTTCCGCATTTTTTAACGGAATAATGCTTTGCATAAATACATTTGCGGTAATTCTGCTTTCGGGTAAAGCCGTACCCAAACTTAACAGTATAAAAAATCAGGTTTAAAAGAGGCGTCTCTTGTTAATAATTTTAACGGGAGGCGGTGTTCTTTTGAAATCTGTATGCTTTGAAAAGATGTTTGCAAAACGCACGGTAATCTGTTTTTTAACGGTTACGGTTTTCTTTTTTACCTGCATTTTAAGAGTTGCCGTTGCGGCGACCTCCGATTATTCGCTTGTTCAGCTGAAGCAGTGCAGTTACAGATTGAAAGCGGCTGACCTTAGGGGAACAATTTACGACAGAAATATGGTACCGTTAACAAATGCCGAAAGCAAAATAATGGCCGCCGTTTCACCAACACCCCGTGCGGTTACGGCTATAAGCGGAGTTCTGTCGGGCGAGACACTTGATAATGTGCTTGAAAGACTAAAAAACGGAAAACCGGTTCTTTGCGAGGTGCCGAAAAAAATAGACTGTGACGGTATTTACTGCACCGAGGTGTATGTTCATAATTCATCAGATACTCCGGCGATACATCTTGTTGGATATACCGATTCCGATTCGCACGGGGTATCGGGTCTTGAAAAAGCGTATGACGGTCTTTTATACTCCGAAAATGAAGCGGCGTTTATTTATTCAAAAAGCGGAAACGGCGATATACTAGAGGGCGCTGGTGCAGAAATTGAAAATGATACGGCGGTTACGGCAGGAGGCGTGGTTTCCGCAATAGACATTAATATTCAGCAGATAGCCGAAAATGCCGCCGTTCCGATTAAAAAAGGAGCTGTTCTTATTGCTGAATCTGCAAATTCAAAAATCAGAGCGATGGTTAGCCGACCGAGCTTTGATTGCACCGATATAGCAAAGTATTTGGATTCACCCGATTCACCGCTTTTAAACCGTGCGCTTGCGGCGTATAATGTAGGTTCTGTATTCAAGCCGTGTATAGCGGCGGCAGGTATAGAAAGCGGAAACGGAAATTTTTTATATACCTGTACCGGCGGTTGTGAAATTGCAGACAGAACTTTTAAATGCCACAAAAAAGACGGTCACGGTCTTATGAACCTTGAAAGCGGACTTGCAAATTCCTGCAACACCTACTTTTACAATTTTGCATTTCTTATAGGCGGAACAAAAATATATAATAAGGCTTCTGCACTCGGCTTTGGCAGAGCCACTGAGATTTGTAACGGACTTTCGACCGCCGCAGGCAGTATGCCCGGCAGGGAATCACTTTCTAATATCGCTTATCTTGCAAACTTCAGTATAGGACAGGGCGAGCTTTTAACAAGTCCGGTTACGATGCTTAATCTATATTGCTCAATCGCTTCCGACGGTTCATACACTGTGCCGTCGGCGGTAGAAGGTACGGTAAAGGACGGCACATATTCGCCATATAAAAATAACGCACGGACAGAGGTTATGAAAGAAAGCACGGCACAGCTTTTAAGGGAGTATCTTTCTTCTGTAATTGAAGAGGGAACAGGTACTTCCGCAAAGCCGCAAACAGTAAGTGCCGCCGGCAAAACAGCCACGGCACAAACAGGAAAATTCGTAAACGGAGTTGAAATATGCGAGGGTTGGTTTTGCGGCTTTTTCCCTGCGGATAAGCCGAAATATACCGTAATTGTATTTTCGGAAAATACCGCAGAACAGACCAAATCATGCGGCGAAGTTTTTGCGAAAATTGCCGACGGTATTACCGAGCTTGAAAATTCGGGGCAATGAATTTTTAAATTAATGATATTTTCATTTAAAGACACAAAGTCCTTGAAAAATAAAGGACTTTTCAATGGGTAGAATTTTGCTTAAAAGCCTTATTATGCGTATCTATCCCAAATACCGTTTTAATAATTTTGTTTCACAAAAACAATGAGTTCAAAGCATTGTACGAACACGCTTTCTGCTTTTTCAAAAAAACAAAATATAAGTAGTAATATAGCAAACAAGAAATCCTAAAAATATTCATTATCGAATTTTCCGATACTCATATTCGAAAAAATTAATCTTAAGATTTTTTGCTTTTATCAGTAAATTGCTTGACTTTATTTTTTCGATAGAGTATAATATGTGATACAAATTGAATATTGCTTAAAGGCTATGACGAAGAATGGTCACGGAGAAAAGCACAAAAGAGAGCTGATGTTTGGTGAAAATCAGCGTGTAATTATCCCTGTCCTCTCACTTTTGAGCCGGGAACCTGAAGCGCAAGTGGGTAGGGAACCCCGTGTATGCTACGTAAGTGCATAGAGGTTGTTGACTTCGAATAAATTAAAGGCGTCGACGAAGACGGAATCTGCAACGATTTTTTCAGAGAGTCGGGAATGGTGCAATCCCGGTAAATGACTGTGGAATTCCTATCACTTCTGAGCCGGAGACCCCAAAGGATAATCACCCAGTAGGCGTTTCCCGTGTATGCTACGTAAGTGTATAGAAGTTAAATGACTTCGAAGAGGTGGCGGATTATATTTCCGCAATTTGAGTGGTACCGCGAGTGAAAATTCAGTATTTACACCCGTCTCAAAGCAATTTAAGGCTTTGAGGCGGGTTTTGTTTTTTCGTTTTAAAGCAAATTTGAACATTAAAACTTAAAATAAAGGAAGGCGGAATTAAAAATGTTAACTCTTGATAAAGTATTCAGTGCGCAGGCGGTGCTTAAAAATATAATTCGTGAAACGAATGTTGTCAGAGCTTACGGCATCGCTGATGACTGCGAATTATATCTAAAGCCTGAGAACCTGCAAATCACCGGTTCATTTAAGGTAAGAGGCTCGGCTTATAAAATTGCATGCCTTAGCGAAGAAGAAAAGAAAAACGGCGTTATTGCTTGCTCGGCAGGAAACCATGCACAGGGTGTTGCGCTTGCGGCAACCAAGAACGGTATTAAATCGCTTATCTGCTTGCCTGACACGGCGCCCATTTCAAAGGTTGAAGCCACAAAAGGGTTCGGCGCAGAGGTATGC
>JAFOYI010000001.1 GCA_017391425.1 Clostridia bacterium
CCAGGATCAAACTCTCTAAAATATTATATCTAAACGCTTTTAAGCGCTCAAATCTATCTTAGAGCATTTTCTGCTCATTCGCAATACTGACGTATTGTCTTGTCCTTTTACTTTTGAAAAGTACTCTTTATTCTCTCAATTTCTCTCGAGAATTGTCGGGTCCTTATTATTGTCGTTGTTTAATTTTCAAGGTCCGTTTTTTGCTGCCCTCTTTTTCAGAGCGCCTGATTATAATACCACAACCATTCCCCTTTGTCAACACTTTTTTTAAGATTTTTTTAACTTTTTTTCCTCTTGTTGTCGAGCGGTGGCGAATTGCACAACATATTGTAGAACAGGGGCGAATCATAAGCGATTCACCCCTGTGTTTTTTGTGATTTACTCTGCCAATCCTTCGGAAATGCCCATAAAAATAATTCCTGCAAAAACCGTAAATATAATCAAATAATGTTTAAGCGAAAGCTTTTCCTTTAAGAATATACGGGACAGAAGAACCGAAAATACGCAGTAAGCCGAAATCATAGGTGCCGCCACGGTAGGTTTGTCCCCTATTGCGTATATGTAAGCAAACTGACCGGCGGTTTCGCATCCGGCGCCGAGCCATTTCGGCAAATCCCATTTAAACTCCGGTTTTTGCTTTTTAATTACATATACATATATAAAGGAGATTACTGCCATTATAAAAAATGTATACTCATAAGCAATATTGGCGGAGTCCTCACCGACAAATCTCTTATCGAGAAGGATTGCGTCGGCAAATGTGCCGAATCCGTCAAGCAGGCAATAAAATATCGGGAAGAAAACAGCAATAAAGCCTGTTTTAAACTTTTTATTTTCTTCCTTTTCCGCAAGCTCGTGTGCTTCGTCGTCATATTTTTTCTCCACAAACGCAAGACCTATTACGCCGGCGCAAACAAGAATAATGCCTATCCAGCTTAAAGCGTCCGGCATTTGCCGCAAAAAGATAAGGCAAAGTATGCATGCGACAGCTCCTGACGAATTGCATATCGGCGACGAAACCGAAAGCATTATGTATCTGAGTCCCACATATCCGAGAATCATAGACGATACATAGAAAAAGGTTGCCGGCAAGTATTTTATGAAATCAATCGGATAAAATTTTGTGCCGGTAAGCAGTTCGAATGTTGCGTGGAGTCCCATAACGGTACCCACCGCCACCACTATTTTCCAATGACTGTATTTATCGCTCGGGTTTGAGCCCATTTTTGAAAAGAGGTCCGAACCTCCCCAAAACATAATTGTAACTAAAGATAATATAAACCACATTTTAAATTTGCTCCTTTGTATAACGGTAATCCGTACTTTTTAAATATTCATTACATAAAGAGGCACACTGCGGCTCAGTCGTTTCCGGCAAGCCTTTTTGCAAATTCGGCAAGCTCATCATCGCTGAAAAATTCAACCGTCAGCGTACCCTTGCCTTTGCCGGAGGGATTTATATGTACCTTGCGGCGCATTTCGTTTTTAAGGGAAAGCTCCACCTCACTGTAAAAGGTGGGTTTTGGTGTGTTTTCTTTTGACTTTGTGCTTTTTGCCTTTTTAGAGGCTGCCGCTGCTTTTTCAAGCTCACGCACGGACGCTCCGTCAGCCGCAGCAAGCAGCATTTTTGCACGCAGTGCCTCATCCTCACAGGAAAGCAAAGCACGGGCGTGACCTGCGGATATAGTTCCTCTGCGCAATGCCTCAAGCTCATTGTCGTTAAGCGAAAGCAAACGCAGAGCATTTGTAACTGCACTTCTTGACTTGCCCATTTTTTTTGCGACTTCTTCCTGTGTAAGCCCGTATGTATCTATTAATGAACGGTATCCGAGCGCCTCCTCCACAGCATTTAAGTCTTCACGCTGAAGATTTTCAATAAGCGCTATTTCCATAAGAGTTTGTTCGTCAGCCTCTTTTATGACAACGGGAACCTCGTCAAGCCCTGCCATACGGCAGGCACGCCAACGGCGTTCACCCGCTATTATACTATATCTTCCGTTAAAATCAGGCCTAACCACTATAGGTTGTATGAGACCGTGTTGAGCTATGCTTTCCGCCAGCTCCGAAAGAGCCGTTTCATCAAAATCTTTTCTCGGTTGGTCACGGTTTGGCTCGATGTCGTTAATATTTACCTTAACCGCACCCTCGTTATCCGAAGCGTTTTCATCAAAAAGAGATGTTAGTCCCCTGCCGAGACTGCTTTTCTTTGCCGCCATATTACTTTCTCCTGTTCTTCTTTATAAATTCCTTTGCCAGCGCATTATATGCGTCGGTTCCCTTAGACCGTTTATCGTAATACTGAATCGGCATTCCGTAGCTCGGCGCTTCGGAAAGTCTGACGGTACGGGGAATTGTGGTTTTATAAAGCTTATCCGCAAAATATTTCTTTATTTCGGTTATAACCTGCATAGTAAGGTTAAGTCTGCCGTCAAACATCGTAAGGACGATCCCCTCTATTTCAAGGGTCGGGTTGTAAAGTCTTTTCACCTGACGGACGGTATTCATAAGCTGGGAAAGTCCCTCAAGCGCAAAGTACTCGCACTGTATGGGTACAAGAACCGTATCAGCCGCATTAAGTGCATTTATTGTTATAAGTCCCAAAGAGGGCGGACAGTCTATAAATATGTAGTCATATTTTTCTCTCGCCGCCGCAAGCGCCATTTTAAGCTGAGCCTCACGG
>JAFOYI010000026.1 GCA_017391425.1 Clostridia bacterium
CACATAATCAAATCTCGTTATGTCGTGAAAGCAAAGGGCTCTCCCGTTACTTCAATCACAAACCTTTAATTTCCGAAAACGGGATTTTTTTATAGCCTAAAAAGGGGGATTTTATATGAATGAAGAAATTCTACAGCTTATCGAGGAAAAGAAATATGCCCGATTGCGAGAATTGCTTTCAGAAATGAACCCTGCCGATATTGCACAGATTTTAACTGATGTTCCGGAGCGTGAGCTGCCGGTGATTTTCCGCATACTTCCAAAGGAGCTTGCGGCAGAGGTATTTGTTGAAATGGATACCGAAATGCAACAGCTGCTTATTGAGGCATTCAGCGATACCGAGCTTCGTGAGGTTATGGATGAGCTTTTCATGGATGATACGGTTGACATAATTGATGAAATGCCGGCTACCGTTGCCAAAAGAATACTCAAACAGACCGATCCCAAAACCCGTAAAATGATAAATCAGCTTTTGGCATATCCTGATGACAGTGCCGGAAGTATTATGACTACCGAGTATATAGACCTTAAAAAGGATATGACGGTAGAGCAGGCTTTCGATAAAATAAGACGAATCGGACTTGATACCGAAACTATATATACCTGTTATGTTACCGACGCCAGTCGGCATCTTCTCGGTATAGTTTCCGTAAAGGATCTGCTTTTAAACGAAAAAAGCTGTATTATAGGCGATATAATGGACGAAAACATTATATATGCCAATACGCTTGACGATAAGGAAGAGGTTGCGGGTCAGTTTGAAAAATACGACCTTATGGCACTGCCTGTTGTAGATAAGGAAAACCGTCTTGTAGGTATAGTTACGGTTGACGATGCGATTGATGTTATTCAAGAGGAGGCAACCGAGGATATCGAAAAAATGGCGGCTATACTTCCGTCGGATAAAACCTATTTCAGGACGAGCGTTTTTTCAACCTTTAAAGCCCGTATACCGTGGCTTATGCTCCTTATGATTTCGGCGACATTTACGGGAGCCATTATTTCAAGCTTTGAAGCAAAGCTGACCGTTTTGCCGGCACTTATTGCCTTTATTCCGATGCTTATGGATACGGGCGGAAATTCGGGAAGTCAGTCTTCGGTTACGATTATCCGCAGTATTTCTTTAGGCGATATTCAGTTTAAGGATATAGGCAGAGTTGTTTGGAAGGAACTGAGGGTGGCACTTTGCTGCAGTGTTGTACTGGCGGCAATAAACTTTGTGAAAATGTGGCTTGTAGACTATATGATTTTACACACATTCGACCCCGGAAAACAGTTTGCAGAGATTGCGGTTGTGTGTCTCACCCTGTTCTTTACGGTAATCGTGGCAAAGCTTATAGGGTGCGTACTGCCGATAATTGCAAAGAAAATCGGCTTTGACCCTGCGGTAATGGCAAGCCCGTTTATAACCACTATTGTGGACGCAATTTCACTCTTTATTTATTTTAATATTGCTATTGCCGTGCTTAAAATTTGAAATTCGGCAAAAAATTTTAAAAAAGTCTTGATTTTATAAGAAGAATGTGATATTATACTATGGCGGTCTTAAAAAAGACTGCAAATGCGCTGATAGCTCAGCTGGATAGAGCGTCTGGCTACGGACCAGAAGGTCGGGAGTTCGAATCTTCTTCAGCGCGCCAAAGTAAAAAACCCGCTTTAAAGCGGGTTTTTCTTTATTTATGCGGGTTTGTGGGCTGTTTACATTCCATTTTAATATATGAAAATATCAATCAAATATTAAAATAATACGCTAAAACGAAATAAAAATTCACACGAAAATTCACACGAAATAATAAAATTAAAAGTCGGAAAAATGATTTGCAATATCCGAAGCATATTCGCTTTGCCGTTCTGAGTTGATGTGGTCGTAAACGGCTTTTGTTATACTTGCGGAGGAATGTCCGACTTGTGCAATAATATATTTTTCGGGCAAGCCCATATCAAATAATTCCGAAACATAAAAGTGCCGCAAATCGTGAAAACGAAAAAGCGGAAGATTGTTTCTTCTTCAGCGCGCCATCAAGCGGCTATAAAAAAGGTATAGACTACGAAAGCCCCGATTTTATCGGGGCTTTCGCCGTTTTATAAGAGTAAAAATGAAGTAAGGCACTCGGTTGTGGAGACCGATGCTCTATATTTTTTTCCGATATTCGGTTGCCGTTTATTTTAAAGAAAACCAAGCGGCGGTTTCGATATGCGAGGTGCGAGGGAACATATCCACAGGGGTATATTCACGAAGTAAGTAGCCTTTTTCTCCAAACAGCTTTGCATCCCTTGCAAATGTTGCCGGGTCACAGGAGACATAAACGACTCTTTCGGGTTTGAATTTATCGGCAATAGTGCCGATAAGCTCGGGTGTGCATCCTTTTCTTGGCGGGTCAACTATAATAACATCCGGTGAGACGCCCCTTAAGGCCAGCTGTTCCGCCGCATCTGAAGCGTCAGAGCATATAAATTCCGCATTTTCGGTACCGTTGAGCTTTGCATTGAACTTTGCGTCTTCTATAGCCTCCGGTACTATCTCAACACCTATTACTTTTTTTGCTTTGTGGGACATTGAAAGCCCGATAGTACCTGCTCCGCAATAAAGATCCAATACGGTTTTGCCTTCGGGCTCTGCGTACTCAGCCGCCTTTTTATAAAGCAGTTCGGCAGTTGTGCGGTTCACCTGATAAAACGAAAGGGGAGAGAGCCTTACTTTAACACCGCAAAGTATATCGGTAATATAAGACGAACCGAATACGGTGATACATTCTTTGCCGAGTATGACATTGGTTTTTTCCTTATTTACATTTAATTGAAGGCTTTTAAGACTGTTTTTGCATATATCTTTTAAAGCGTCTGTCAGTTCTTCTTTAAACGGTACGGTGTCTCCGTTTATTACAAGGCATACCATTATTTCGCCGGTTTGTTCCGCAAGCCTTATGTATATATGGCGCAGTAACCCTGTGTGGCTTTCCTCATTATAAATGCTTATTTTGTTTTTTACTGCCCAATTTGAGCAGGCGGAAGTGATTTTATCAAAAATTTCAGGTTGGAGAGGGCAGGAGCTGCATTTTATTATTCTGTGAGAGTGAAAAGCATAAAAACCTGTAAATCCGTCGGGCGAAACAGGGTATTGCGCCTTGTTACGGTAATGATTTTGTTTTTCGGACGGAATCATTTTTGCGGGAGCCAGATCAATTCCGCCTATCCGCTTTACGGCGTCATAAACCTTTAACGATTTAATTTTACATTCGTCCTCATACTTTATGTGGCGGTAGACACAGCCGCCGCACTGATTAAATGAATCGCAGTCTATTTGAGTCCTTGCGGGAGATGGTGTTATTATTTCAATAATTTTACCGAATGCGTAGTTCTTCTTAACCTTTAGTATTCTGACTTTAAGAACATCTCCGGCAGCGGCGGACGGCACAAATACCGCAATAGAGTTTATACGGCCTATTCCGCTGCCCTCGGAGGTATATCCGGTTATTTCAATAATATATTCTTCGTTTTTTTGCATACCGCACCCCAAAAGCTTTAATTAAATTAAGTGTAACATAATAATTATTGTATGGCAATAAAAGAATATTGCACAAACAGAAAAAATTCTTTTGTGCAATAGAGAAAAATTTGCAAAAAATTCAATTTTTGCTCAAATTTTGCTTGACAAGCACGAATTTTGCGGTAAAATGTAAATACATCTTAATTTTGTATAAAAGCGGCAGGGTAATAATCCTGTCGTTTTTCAACCAAATAACGGAGCCTTGCGGCTCCGTTATTTCTTTATTTATCAAGCCGGCACATATCCTCAAAACTTTCACGCTCAACGGCAATATAATCCTTTTTTGAATTAAGCATTACAACCGGTGGGCGGCCGATGCGATTATAATTTGAGGCCATTGAGTAATTATATGCTCCTGTGGTAAGCACCGCCAGTATTTCGCCCCTTACGGGCTTCGGCAGTTCAAAATTCTCGCCTATAAGATCGCCTGATTCACAACATCTTCCGGCAAGCGTAGCCGTGAAATCGGCTTTTTCATTTGCACGGGATGCCAAAACTACCGTATAAGGCGACTCATAAAGCGTATATCTCGGATTATCGGTCATACCGCCATCTATCGAGACATAATTTTTGTACCCCCGAATTTCCTTGACGCTGCCTACTGTATAAAGCGTCATTCCGGCGTCTGCAACAAGGCTTCTGCCGGGTTCCATAAGAATTTTCGGTACGGCTATACCAAGCTTTTCGCACTGTCGGTTAAGAATTTCACCAACCTCGCAAATTCTTTTACGGTAATCTATTTCGGGGTCATTTTCGGTGTATCTGACTCCGAAACCTCCGCCCAAATTAAGCATTTCAGGCACAAATCCGGTTTTATCGGCAGTGTCTTTTATAAATTCAAGCATTATTTCGGATGCGGTACCAAACGGCTCGGATTCAAATATCTGCGAACCGATGTGGCAGTGATAGCCGCAAAGCAGAATATTTTTGCAGTCAAGGGCTTCATAAACAGCCTCAAGCGCCTGACCTGTTTCTATGGCAATACCGAATTTTGATTCTACCGAACCTGTTGATATTTTTTTATGAGTATGCGGGTCTATTCCGGGCGTGACACGAAGAAGTATTTTTTGTTTAATACCCTTTTGACCGGCGATTTTGTCGAGCGCTTTCAGTTCGTCAAGATTATCAACAACAAAACAGCCTACCTTATTATCTATTGCAAAAGCAATGTCGCCGTCGGTTTTGTTGTTGCCGTGGAAAAAGCTCTTTTCCATAGGAAAGCCGGCTGACGCCGCAGTGTATATTTCTCCTGGGGAGACAACATCAATGTCAATTTCCTCTTCAGCCATTATCCGATAAATTTGTTTGCAGCAAAAGGCTTTACTTGCAAATTCCGGAACCGAACCTGACGGAAAATAATCCTGCATAGCGTTTTTATATTCACGCACACGGGCTCTGATTTTGTCCTCATTCATAATGTAAAGCGGAGTGCCGTACTTTTCGGCAAGCTCTACCGTATCATATCCCGCAAAGGTAAGGTGACCCCTTTCATTTACGGACACATCATTGTATAACATAACACATTCTCCTAAAGCAGTGCGTCAAATCTCCTTGCGGCCTCAAGCGTTGATTCACGGCTTCCGAAAGATGTAAGCCTGAAATAGCCTTCGCCTGCTTCGCCGAAGCCCGAACCCGGAGTTCCGACAATTTGCGCATTATTAAGCAAATAATCAAAAAATTCCCAAGAAGACATACCGCCCGGGCATTTAAGCCACAGGTATGGAGAGTTTTCGCCGCCTGTGTATTCAATTCCCTTGGATTTAAGGACTTCGCCAATAATACGGGCGTTTTCCATATAGTAGTTTATTGCATTACGGCATTGCTTGAGTCCCTCTTCTGAAAGCGCCGCTTCTGCGGCACGCTGGATAACATAAGGTACGCCGTTGAATTTGGTTGCCTGTCTTCTTGCCCAAAGATAAGAAAGCTTGTTTTCTCCTACGGTAAGCTCATCGGGGAATACGCTCCAAGCACATCTTGTTCCCGTAAAGCCCGCAGTCTTTGAAAAACTGCATATTTCAACCGTACAGCTTTTTGCTCCCTCGACTTCATAAACAGAGTGGGGATAGTCGCCGCTTATAAAGGCTTCATAGGCAGAATCAAAAATAATAAGAGAACCGGTTTTAATTGCAAAATCAATCCATTTTTTAAGACCGTCTTTGGTATAAACCGCTCCGGTGGGATTGTTCGGTGAGCAAATGTAAATAACATAAGGCTTTTCCGCAACACCGTCAGGCATAGGCAGAAATCCGTTTTCACTGCTGCCCTTAAGGAAAGTAACCTTTCTGCCGCTCATTATGTTACTGTCAAGATATACAGGATAAACGGGGTCGGGGATGAGTATTTCGTTATCACCGAGAATATCTACTATATTACCGACATCGCTTTTTGCTCCGTCCGAAACATATATTTCCTCCGGCGAAAGCTCAACCGGCATTTTTTTGTAGTAGCCGGCTATTGCTTCACGAAGAAAATCATAACCGTACTCGGGGGCATAGCCTCTGAATGTTTCGGCATTGCCCATTTCGTCAGCGGCTTTTTTCATTGCTGTTACCACAACCTCGGAAAGCGGAAGGGTAACATCGCCTATACCGAGCCGTACAATTTTTGCGTTCGGGTTAGCAGCTGCGTATTCGCTTACTCTTTTTCCGATTTCAGAAAACAGATAATTCTTTTTCACATTAAAGTAATTTTCATTGATTTTAATATTAAGACTCATAATAATACACTCCGTCGTATACTTTTTCTGCCGGTCCTCTCATATATATATGAGAATCGTCTGCATATTTTATCATAAGGCAACCGCATTTAAGATGTACGGTTATTTCCTCATTTTTTTTGCAAAATCCGTTAAGAACTGCCGCTGTGGCTGCGGCGCAGGCTCCGGTTCCGCAGGCAAAGGTCTCGCCGCTGCCTCGCTCCCACACACGCATTTCGAGATTTGTGCTGTCAATAACACGGATAAATTCGGTATTTACCTGTTCGGGGAAAATCGGGTCAAATTCGAATTTCGGACCTATTTTTTCAAGGTCAAGCTCTTTTACCGAATCGCAGAAAACCACTGCATGGGGGTTGCCCATTGAAGCGGCGGTTATTTTGTACTCTTTCCCCGATATTGTAACAGGCTCGTTTATCATTATATCCTTATCAAATTTAACCGGAATATCGGCTGTGTTAAGCACAGGCTCGCCCATATCAACCGTTATGGTTTCGGCTTTGCCGTTTTTTTCGCTTATACGGAGAGTTTTTATGCCGCTGAGTGTTTCAACGGTAACGGTGGATTTATGTGCAATACCGGTATCGTAAATATACTTGCCTACACAGCGGATTCCGTTGCCGCACATTTTTCCCTCACTGCCGTCAAGATTAAACATGCGCATTTTTGCGTCCGCCTTGTCTGAGGGGCAGATAAGAATTACACCGTCGCTGCCTACACTGGTTCTTCTGGGTGACATTATTTTTGCAAGGTGAGACGGATCGTCTATTTGCTGCTTAAAGCAATCAATGTAAATATAGTCGTTTCCTATACCGTGCATTTTGGTGAATTTAATTTCTTTCATTGCTTCGCCCTCTTTAAATGC
>JAFOYI010000027.1 GCA_017391425.1 Clostridia bacterium
AATAAACGAGCTTGGCGAATCTCTGACCGAGGCTGCTCTTGATTTGGGCTGCACTCCCGCTCAGGCATTCTTTAAGGTTAAGCTGCCGAACATTATGCCCGGTGTTATTTCGGGTATAACCATGGTATTTGTTCCCTCTGTCAGCACCTTTTATATTTCGCAAAAGCTCGGCGGAACCAAAACAATGCTTATAGGCGACACCATTGAGTACTTTTTTAACTTAGGTCCTGAGCATTATAATGTTGCCTCTGCAATTTCGCTTGTGCTTATGGTAATGATTCTGATTTGTCTGTTTATAATGAACAGATTTTCAGACAGCGACGACGGAGGTGTGTTAATGTGAAAATACTCTCCAGAATTTATGTTGCGCTTATAATACTTTTCCTGTATGCGCCTGTTGCCGTTATGATAATTTTCTCCTTTAACGGTTCAAGCAGCGTTTGGGTAATGAACGGCTTTTCAACACGCTGGTATGCAGGTCTTGCGTCGGACACGGCTATGATGACCGCCTTGCAGCATACGGTAATAATTGCGGTTTTGTCTGCGGCTGTTTCAACGGTTCTCGGAACTGCCGCCGCAGTAGGTATAAATGCGATGCGCCGTAAAATAACAAAAAAAATCGTTATGTCGGTAACGCAGATTCCTATGATGAATGCCGATATAGTTACAGGTATTTCTCTTATGCTGCTGTTTATTTTCATCGGCAGACTGTTAAGCTTAACCGAATCGTTAGGTTTTTTGACCGTGCTTATTGCACATATAACCTTTAACCTGCCTTATGTTATACTCTCGGTAATTCCGAAGCTGAATCAGACCGACCCCAATTTACCCGAGGCGGCAATGGACCTCGGCTGTACGCCGGTAAAGGCATTTTTTAAGGTTATGCTGCCGTCCATATCAACAGGTATTTTAACAGGCTTCATAATGGCGTTTACACTGTCTCTTGACGATTTTGTAATCAGCTATTTCACCTGCGGTCATTACCAGACTCTCCCGATAGTAATTTATACTATGACCAAGAAGACTGTTAAGCCGGACGCTTATGCGCTTTCAACACTTATTTTCATAACCGTATTTATTTTGCTGATACTTTATAATGTACTTCAGTCTAAAAATGATAAAAAAAGTAAAAACAGAAAGGATTTAGATAAATGAAAAAAACTCTCGCTTTAATAATATCACTTGTAATAATGCTCTCTGCCCTACTTACCGGTTGCGGCTATAAATATCAAGAGCTTGATTTGCGTGCAAATTTCGACCAAAGCCTTAAGGGTACTACCCTTACCGTTTATAACTGGGGCGAGTATATTTCAGACGGTGCAGACGGCTCCATGGATGTGAATAAAGAATTTGAAAAGCTTACCGGCATTAAGGTTAAGTACCTTAATTATGTCAGCAATGAAACCATGTACTCCCAGCTTAAAAGCGGCGGAGTAAGCTATGATATAATAATTCCGTCCGATTATATGATAGAGCGCCTTATAAAAGAGGATATGCTTCAAAAGATTGATATGTCGGAAATATCCAATTACGACCTCATCGACTCGAAGTATAAGGGACTGTTTTTCGATGAGAAAGAAGAATACAGTGTACCCTACAATGTCGGTATGGTAGGCATTGTGTATAACGAGGAGCTTACCGGAAAAGATATTGAACATTCCTGGAAGGTACTGTGGGATGAAAAATATAAGGATATGGCACTTAATTTTGATAATTCCCGTGACGCATTTATGACAGCACAGATGATTTTAGGTCAAGATGTAAACTCGGAAAACAAGTCCGATTGGGACGCTGCCGCCGATCTATTAAAGCAGGGTAAGAAAAATCTTCAGGATTATGTAATGGATCAGGTTTTCAGCAAAATGGAAACCGGCGAGGCGTCGGTTGCCCCCTATTATGCCGGCGACTGCCTTACTATGATGGACACAAACGAAAGCCTTAAATTCTTCTATCCCGAGGAAGGCACAAATATTTTCGTAGACTCCGTTTGTATACCGAAAAACGCCAAAAATGTTAAAGCGGCGCTTATGTATATAAACTTCCTTTTGGAGCCTGATGTTGCCGTTGCAAACGCCGAGTATTTAGGCTATGCTTCCCCCAATACGGCGGTTGTAAATAATGAGGATTACTGCTACTATCAAAACAAGATACTCTACCCCGATGAAGCAGATATGCCAAAGGTTCAGTATTATCACGATATAAACAGCGAGATAAGAACTTATTTTGAAAATCTTTGGAGCGAAGTGAAGCTTTACTGATATAAAAACAGCCAAAAAGGCTGTTTCAGCTTGTCAATAAACCTGTAATTAAACCAAAATGCGGCGTTTACGCCGCATTTTATTTTTTCGCTGACAATATAATTCCGAATTCCGCATTAAAATCAGAGCATTTCCCCATAGTACCTGCGTAAAATGCTGAGCGCACGAAGCTCAAGACCGTGTACCGCCTGCCTCGTAATATTAAGCTTTTCTGCAATTTCAGCGTCGGAAAAACCGTAAATATATCTTGCTACAACAGCCTGCCTTTGTCTGTCGGATAAAAGCCTTAATCCGTCGGCAAGGGCTATTTTTGTGTCCTGTTCACTGTATTCTGCACCCGAATAATCAAGGAGCTCACAGCTTTCAAGTATATGCCTGTCCGCTTTTTTTGAAAGAATTATGTACTTGTTACGCAGGGATACCGCTATATACCTGCACAGTGCATCCGAGTTATCGGGTTTAAACCTATCAATATCAATATCGTATATAAGCTCAAGCAAAAACACCGTAAGCTCCTCAACTGCGTCCTCAAATTCAATTCTTGCGCCGTATACCTTTATAAGCCTATCGAACACAGCGTACATTTCACCGAAATGCGTCATATTCTGATTTTTGATTTCCTTTACAATTTTAATTAATTCCCTGTTGTTCATTTTTAAACCGTCCTTTCTGATTTAAGAAAGAAAACGGCTTAAAATTTGTAAACACCGTATCAACAAAAATTTCACCGTTTTGTTTCGGTGAAATTTTATATAATTGAACGATTATTTTTTTAATTTATGGAGTAAAAGGATATTTTTACAGAGTAAAAAGCAATTTTTTTGCTATTTTATCCCCAAAAAAGTTAATTATTGACATTTTATAACAAATGTTGTATAATATTGTCGAAAAAAGTCGAATAACGGGGGTAAGGTAAATATGCGGATAGCATTATGCGACAGAGACAAGACATCAATCAAAACAACAAAGAAAACCATATACGAATATTTAAACCTTAAAAATATAGACGCCGTAGTCGATGAATTTTCATCGGGTGTTCAACTTTTAAAAAATAAGGCAAGATATTCAATGGCAATACTTGAATACGACATCGGAGATTTAAACGGTCTTGAAACCGCAAGGATTATGCGCCGAAAAGACCCGACCTGCATAATAATTTTTTTGAGTCAATATACAGGATTCATTCTTGATACATTCAAGGTATCGGCATACAGATTTTTATTAAAGCCGCTTAAAAAAGAGCAGCTGTTTTCAGCGCTGAACGATTACTTTTTTTCGAAAATATATAACCGTCCGGTTTGGATAAGAAACGGTGACGATACCTTTTGCTTTAATACAGGCGATATTTTTTATATAGAAGCCAATAATAAAAACTGCCTTATAAATTTGGGCGACGAAAGAATACGCTGTAACAAAACTATGGCAACAGTATACGATAAACTCCCAAAAAGATACTTTTGCAAGGTCAACAGAGCATTTATCGTAAACTTTAACTACGTATCTTCATACAGCAACGACAGCGTTTATTTGAGCAACGGCGAGCGTCTGCCGGTCAGCCGTAACTACTATAAAAGCTTTAAAAACGAATATTACAGCTACACAGACCCGTGTGTAATATGAAAAAATTGCGTAAAAGGTTGATTTTAACGAGAAAAAAAGGTATTATATAAATAAGTAGCATATAAAAGAACGGAGAAAAATATGTTAGAACTTAAAAATGTTTCTTTCACCGCAGAAAACGGTGAAGGAGAAAAAGAAATTTTAAAAGACATATCTTTAAAAATCGAGGATAATTTCACTGTAATAACCGGACCTAACGGCGGCGGAAAATCCACACTTGCAAAGATAATCGCCGGTATTTTAACCCCTTCGTCGGGAAAAATTCTGCTTGACGGCGAGGATATTACCGGTCTTTCGGTAACAGACCGTGCAAAAAAAGGCATAAGCTTTGCTTTTCAACAGCCTGTGCATTTTAAGGGTATCCGTGTATATGATTTATTAAGCCTTGCCTCCGGAAAGAATTTGAGCCTTAACGACGCCTGCGATTATCTCTCCCAGGTGGGACTTTGCGCCCGTGACTATATAGACCGTGAGGTAAACTCCTCTCTTTCGGGCGGTGAGCTTAAAAGAATAGAAATTGCCACTGTGCTTGCCCGTTCCACAAAGGTTTCCGTTTTTGACGAACCGGAGGCCGGTATAGATTTATGGAGCTTCGGCAACCTTATAAAGGTTTTCGAAAAAATGCACGGCAGCTGCGGCGGTTCAATAATCATCATATCGCATCAGGAACGCATTTTGAATATAGCAGACAGTGTTGTTGTAATAGACAGCGGAAGAATTAAAACCGTAGGCTCAAAGCAAGAGGTTCTGCCTAAATTATTCGGAACCGTTGAAAAAGGTTGCAGGGCGTCCGTATGTTCCGGAAAGGAGACCGAATAATGAATAACACAGAGCTTGAGCTTTTAAAAATAATTGCAGATATGAACGCAACACCGGACGGCGCATACAATATCCGTGCAAACGGCAAGCTTGCCGACCGTCAGGTGACGGAAAATGTAAATATAAAAACAAAGACCGATAATCCCGGAATAGACATTATAATAAAACCGAACACCAAAAACGAGACTGTTCACATTCCGGTTATTATAAGCGAAACGGGACTTACCGACCTTGTTTACAATGATTTTTATATCGGCGAAAATTCCGATGTTACAATAGTTGCCGGCTGCGGAATACACAACTGCGGAGAAAATGAATCCCGCCACGACGGTATTCACACCTTTTATGTCGGAAAAAACGCAAAGGTAAAGTATATCGAAAAGCACTACGGCGAGGGCGACGGCAACGGCAGCAATGTGATGAACCCCACAACTATTGTCAATATCGAGGATGGCGGTTATATGGAAATGGAAACCGCACAGATAAAGGGTATTGACTCAACTAAGCGTGTTACAAAAGCCCGTCTTGCCGATAATGCATCTATTGTTATACACGAAAAAATAATGACGCACGGCACACAGCATGCTGAAACCGATTTCACAGTGGATCTGGACGGTGAAAATTCGGGTGCAAATGTAATTTCACGCTCTGTTGCAAAGGGCAATTCGTTCCAAAAATTCCTTTCAAAAATAAACGGCAACAATGTTTGCAACGGTCACACCGAATGTGACGCTATAATTATGGACGGCGGCAAGGTAACCGCTATACCCGAGCTTACCGCAAATAATATTGACGCCTCGCTTATTCACGAAGCCGCAATAGGTAAAATTGCAGGCGACCAGCTTATTAAGCTTATGACATTGGGACTTACCGAAAAGGAAGCCGAGGAACAGATAATAAACGGTTTCTTAAAATAATCCTATCTTATTCAAATCGTTGTCGTGTATAACGGTGACATATTTTATCGATGACGCCTCACATATCATAGTGCTGCAGCTTTGATACAGCTTAAGCACTACATAATCGGCTCCCACCCTGATAAGCGTGCCGATACGGCTTTCAAGGCAACCCCCTACGAGGGATTCAATTCGCACCACCTTACCTATCGTTTCTTTGAGTATATCCGGCATATAGGATTTTTTAGTCTCCTTAGGCATTACCGTACACATCTGTTGCGCAGGCTTTTCAATACGGCACGAATTAAGGTGGTTTTCGTAAAATTTCAAATCATTTTCGTTTACTATGGGGCATGGAAGATTTTTTTCCATAAGTATCAGCTCCGGACATTAAGTTTTATTATATTGTATGAGACAGCCTACCGCCGTGACATACATTAATTTACACTTTTAATTAATCCGTAGAAAGGAAGAAAAGTATGAAAAATGAAAAAGCATTGGCTTTTGTAAATATGTACGGCATTTTGGGTGCGCTTGAAAACCTGTGCATACTTGACAGTAAAGCCAAGGAAATTTTAAAGGAAATAAAAAAACCCGTCGCACTGTGTTTTGATGTTAAGGACGGACCGTGCCGAACATTTCACTTTGACAAAAACGGCTGCAAAATTACAGAAGGCTCCGACGGCTCAAGCTGCAAAATGAATTTTGCTTCGCCCGAAAAATTCAATCTCTTAATTGACAAGTCAAAACCCGGAGTGCCGGTAAAGGGCGTAGTAACACTCCTTAAATTCTTAACCGGACCGTTTTCAAAGCTTACCGCAAGACTTGAAGAGGTACTCCGCCCGTCAAAAGAGGCTTTGTCGGACCCTGCGTTTTTTGAAGAAAACACGCTTATGACAATGTATGTTATAGCCGGTGCAGTTTCAGCCCTTGCTAACAATGACCCGATAGCAAAAATTTCTGCGGAAAACACACCCGACGGCGATATTTACTTTGCAATAAAGGACAAGGCAGCCATTACTTTAAGCGTTAAGGAACATCGTTTTACAACAGTTAAAGCTCCGTGTGAAAATCCCCGTGCGATAATGGAATTTTCGGACATAAAGCTTGCGAACGGGCTGTTTAACGGCGAGGTATCAACCGTAAACGAAATGTGCAAGGGAAACATCCGACTTGCCGGTGTGCTTTCCATGGTTGATAATGTAAACCGCATACTCGACCGTGTAGCGGTCTATTTGGCGTAAGGAGGAAGTTTTTTCATGAGTAAATACCCTGAATAT
Source organism: Clostridia bacterium (assembly GCA_017391425.1). Taxonomy (GTDB): domain Bacteria; phylum Bacillota; class Clostridia; order Oscillospirales; family Acutalibacteraceae; genus UBA737. Next base: position 6,874 of record JAFOYI010000027.1, read on the forward strand.
ATACATACAAAAAGCCGTGAATGGTTCAATAGAGCGCTTAATGTCATACCGTCCGGTATATACGGGCATTTAGGACCGTCCGAAGGTCTGTTTTTGCCGCTTGAAAAATGGCCTCTTATAAGCTCAAAGGCACAAGGCACCTATTTTTGGGATATGGACGGCAACAAATATATTGATTTAATGTGTGCCTACGGCCCGAATGTTTTAGGCTACAATGACCCGGATGTTGACGCCGCCGCAATAGCACAGCTTAAAGACGGCAACTGTACCACTGCGCCGTCGTATAAAATGGTTGAATGTGCAGAGCTGCTTGTTAATACGGTAGAAACCGCCGACTGGGCGTATTTTATGAAAAACGGAACCGACGCCACCACCTTTGCATTTATGTGCGCCCGTGCTTACACAAAAAAGAAAAAGGTTATATTCTTTAAAGGCTATTACCACGGTAATGACCCCTGGGCGATGAAAGCCGATTATCCGGGAATACTCCCCTCCGATGTTGAAAACAACATAATAGTTCCTTGGTTTGATATGGATGCGCTTGAGCGTGTTTACGAGGAAAATCACGGCGATATTGCGGCGCTTATAGCACAGCCTTATGACCACGGCAACTTTTACGATAATGTTTGTGCCACTAAAGAAAAATGGCAAAAGGTAAGAAAATTCTGCGATGATCACGGAATTGTGCTTATTATTGATGATGTCCGTGCAGGCTTTAGGCTTGACCTTAAGGGCAGCGATCATTATTACGGCTTTAAGGCAGATATAATCTGCTTCTGTAAAGCGCTTGCAAACGGCTATAATATGTCAGCCGCCTGCGGACGGGAATTTTTAAAGGCTTCTGCCTCTTCCCTTTCGTTTACAGGCTCTTATTGGATGAGCGCCGTACCGTTTGCGGCTTCCATTGCCTGCATAAATAAAATGATTAAGCTTGACACTCCTACCCTCTTTAAACAAAAAGGTGAAAAGCTTACTTCCGCATTTAAAAAGGCGGCCGAGGAAAACGGCTTTGATTTGGTTGTATCAGGTGAGCCTGCACTCTTCTATTTAAGAATTGCAAATGATGACAGCCTTATGCTGCATCAGGAGTGGGTTGCGGAATGTGTTTCAAGAGGTCTGTTTATAGCCTCGCACCACAATCATTTTATCAATGCCGCACTTTCTGATGATGATATAGCTCTTGCGGCGGATATTGCCAACGATGCATTCTCTGTGGTGGCTAAGCGCCATCCTGACAAGCTTATAAAGTAAAACTTGTAACCGATATAAAATTGTGATATAATTATTAAAATATGTTTAAAGGACGGAACAGTAATGAGCGAACAAAAAAGAGTTTTGAGTTTTATACAGCCGAGCGGTCTTTTGACCTTGGGTAACTACCTCGGTGCTCTTAAAAATTGGACGGAAATGCAAAACGATTTTGATTGCACCTACGCTGTAGCCGACCTTCACGCCATTACCGTGCGTCAGGAACCCGCAAAGCTCCGTAATCAGATTTATTCCACTTATGCAATACTTTTGGCGCTTGGAATCGATCCCGAAAAAAACACTGTGTTTATACAGTCACATGTACCTGAGCATACACAGTTAGCATGGCTTCTTTCCTGCTACACACAGTTCGGTGAAATGTCCCGTATGACGCAGTTTAAGGATAAAAGTCAGCGCCACCCGGACAATATTAATGTCGGTCTGTTTTCTTATCCTGTGCTTATGGCGGCAGATATACTTCTTTACAAGGCTGATTTGATTCCCGTCGGTGCCGACCAAAAGCAGCATATTGAAATTGCCCGTGATATTGCAAACCGTTTCAATAATATTTACGGCGATGTATTTACAATTCCGGACGGTTATATTCCGAAATCCGCCGCCCGTATCAAGTCTCTCCAGGACCCGACCAAAAAGATGTCAAAATCCGATGACAATGCGAATGCTTGGATTGCGATACTTGACACAAAGGATGATATAATCCGTAAATTTAAGCGTGCGGTTACCGATTCGGATTCACGGATTATTATGTCCGATGATAAACCCGGCGTTTCAAATCTTATTACAATCTACTCTGCCGTTACGGGAAAAACCACCGAAGAGGTAGAGCGTGAATTTGACGGAAAAGGTTACGGCGAATTTAAATCTGCCGTCGGCGAAGCGGTAGCCGATGAATTGGCTCCGATAAAGCAGAGACACGATGAGATTATTAAGGATAAAAAGGAGCTTGAACGCCTTTACAGAATAGGAGCGGAAAAGGCAGAATATGTCGCCCGTAAAACCTACCTTAAAGCAATGAAAAAGGTCGGCTTTGTTATATGAGCGGTCCTCTTGTAGGCAACGGCAGAATTAATGACGCCGTTTGCAGTGCCGTAAAGGAAAACCGACTCCCCCATGCAATACTTATTGAGGGCGATAAGGGAACCGGCAGACACACGCTCGCACACTTTATAGCAAGCGCCGCCGTTTGTACGGCGGAAATAAAGCCTTGCGGCGTATGCAGCAGCTGCCGTCTGGCAAAGGCAGGCACACACCCCGATATTTATTTTACTGCGCCGGAGGACGGTAAAAAGAATATCTCGGTAGCGCAAGTCCGTTCTCTGAGGAACGAGGCATATGTTAAACCGCACATTGCCTCCTGCCGTGTTTTTTTAATCGATATGGCAGATACTATGAACGAACAGTCGCAAAATGCGCTGTTAAAGGTGCTTGAAGAACCGCCGGGAAACACTTTTTTCCTGCTTATCGCAGAGAGCAAGGCCGCATTACTCGATACCATATTATCAAGATGCACTGTTCTTTCTCTGTCTGTACCCGAATACGGCGAAGCAGAAGAATATATATTAAAAAATCATAAGTATCCCGAGCAACAGGTTAAATCGGCATTATCCGATTTCGGCGGAAACATCGGGCGCACGCTTGAAGCGCTGAACGGTGCGAAAACAAAAACCGCATCTGCCGCAGAGGAGTTCACAAAGCACTTTCTTTCCGGATCGGATGCAGGAATGCTTAAAACAACCGCAGAATTTGAAAAAAACCGTGTTGACGCCGCTCTTTTCATAAAGGAGCTTAAGACTTGCGTTGCAAAGGCCGCCAAAGAAAATTACAGAAATCTTCTGACGGCAAAAATGCTGTTGAATTTTTATAATGAGCTTTCAGGTTTTGAAGAAAGTCTGAACACAAACATAAATTTAAGTCTGTTATTTTGTTCGCTTGTTTGCAAAGCGACGGAATTAAGCAAATAATATCGGAGGAATATATGACCGAGGTTATCTCAGTAAAATTTAAGGACGGCGGCAGGGCTTACTATTTCGATCCTGACGGAATAACCGTTAATGTTGGCGACAGCGTAATCGTCGGAACTCAAAACGGTAATGAATTCGGCACAGTAAGCGAAGCTAACCACGCCGTTGATGATGCAACCATAGTTAAGCCCCTGCGTAAAATGCTGCGCAAGGCTACCGAGCGTGATTTCAAAAAGCTGGAAGAAAATAAGAAAAAGGAAGCCGAAGCCTTCAAAATCTGCGAGGAGCTCATAATCTCTCATAAGCTTGATATGAAGCTTGTTGAAGTTGAGTATTCATTTGATGCGAATAAGATAGTATTCTTTTTCACCTCTGACGGCAGAGTTGATTTCAGAGAGCTTGTAAAAGATTTAGCCGCCCGTTTCCATACCCGTATAGAATTACGCCAAATAGGCGTAAGAGACGAGGCGAGAATGCTTGGCGGTCTGGGAATTTGCGGTCAACCCTATTGCTGCAAGCGCTTTTTAAACGATTTCCAGCCTGTATCGATAAAAATGGCAAAGGAACAAGGACTTTCGCTGAACCCCACAAAAATTTCGGGAAGCTGCGGCAGGCTTATGTGTTGCCTTAAGTATGAGCAGGACGCTTACGAGTATCTAAATTCCCTCACTCCGAATGTCGGTGCTACCGTAAAAACGGCAGACGGACTTGCGGTAGTTACGGATGTTAATCTTATAACCGGAAATCTTTTGGTAAAGTTGACCGACAGTGACTCTATGCCGTTTAAAGTCCACAGAGATGATGTAAAGCTTGTTTCACGCTTTAAAAAGCGTCCTAAGGAACAAAAAAATTCTGCCGAATAAGAAAAAGCGTTCAAATCACCGCAATGCAGAAAAAATTGAACCTTTTGAAGTAATATTTTACTTGCTTTTTTTAAAAAGTATGTTACAATAGTTACAATGAAGCTATGGAGGTGTTTTTGATGGCTTATAAAATTTCCGATTCCTGCATCAGCTGCGGAGCTTGTGCTGCCGGATGTCCCTGTGATGCTATCTCTGAGGGAGCAGTGCATTACGAGATCGACGCTGATAAATGCTGCAGCTGCGGAGCTTGCGCTGCCGGTTGTCCGGTAGAGGCTATCGCCGAGGAATAATTATTCTTAAACATTTACATAAATGTTAAGTAAACAAAACGAGCGCCCGTGCAATCATTTGCCGGGCGTCTGTTTTTCGACAGAATATACTTGAACCGTCTTTTCATTTATGTTATACTTGATGGCGATAAAGGAGGTATGCCGCTTGGAAAATACAAAAACAATTACGACCAATAAAAAAGCTTTCCATGAATATTTTGTGCTTGAAAGCTTTGAGTGCGGAATTGAGCTTTCCGGCACGGAGATAAAGTCAATCCGTCAAGGCGGCGCAAACCTTAAAGATGCCTGGTGTTCTGTTGATAACGGTGAAATGATTATCAAACAGTTGCATATAAGTCCGTATGAGCACGGTAATATCTTCAATAAGAACCCAACAAGGAATCGCAGGTTATTGCTTCACAAGCGTGAAATTATGCGACTTTTCGGTTCGGTCAAGCAAGAGGGGCTTGCCCTTATTCCCCTTTCTCTTTACTTTAAAGGTTCACTTGTCAAGGTACAATTAGGATTGTGTAAGGGCAAAAAACTGCACGACAAGCGTGAAACAGCCGCTAAGCGTGACGCCGCAAGGGCGATAGACAGAGCCATGAAAGAACAAAACAGATAATAACGCTTTTAGCGTTTATATATGGGGGCGTAAAGGTTTCGACAGGGATCTTGAAGTTCCGGAAGCGAGCAGCGGTGCGGAACCGCTATAAAATCCGTAAAACAAATTAACTAACAACAATAACGTTGCTTTAGCAGCCTAATTTAGGCTGCTCATCCGACCCGAGAGTACCGTGGCTCGGCAAGGGTGTCATTTTAGCGGTTAAAGTGAATACAGGTTTGCTCCTGCCTGTATCACTCATTCGGAGCTACCAAACACAGTAGTTTGACATTTAACGACTGTGTGAGGGAATTTAAAGAAATGTCTGCGCTCGGAGATGCCGGTATGGATTGATTTTTGGACAGGAGTTCGACTCTCCTCGCCTCCACCAAAGGAGTATAATCCGAACTCTTTTTACTACATTGTTAGAAAAAGATTGTTTGTGATTAACGCAAAAATACCGAATAGAGTTTAATGCTCTATACGGTATTTTTTTTTGTTTTACTTATTCTTTGAGTTCGGGGAGACCGGCTACACTCGTTAAGAGTGAGAGAATACCTGCAAGTGCCGATGCAGAAACAACCACTTTCCAATCAACTGTAGAAAGTACAGTAGATGCACCGATAGTTGCGATTGCGGTCTGAGATACAGTTTTAACTGCTCTCATACCTGCGGCTTTTAGCCATTTGATAAACTTCTCTTTCATAATCTTACCTCCTGTTAAACTAATTCATTTACTCTGTCCTGAATAACCTTAGGATTATATCCTGCGGCTTTCAGTTTTTTAACTCTGTCCTGACCGTTACCCCACAGTCCACGAATTACCTCACGAGCAATTTCATCTGTGGATTTGAGGTTGTTTTTCTTAGCCTTGCTATTAACAATGGTCTGAATAGCATTGTAGTCATAACCTGCGGCAGTAAGTTTATTCTTACGCTCTGTGCCGTTACCCCACAAGCCGTCTAAAACTTCCTCTGCTATCTGTTCGTTGGTCTTTTTAGCAGGAGTAGGATTAGTTGTTGGCTTAGGTGCAGAAACCGCTACAAAGCCGTTTTTACCGCTATTTTTGATAAGTGTAGGATAGTCTATGTAAGCATAGTTCATATCAACATTACCCTTAATGCCATTTACCTTACCCGAACTGCTGTAAGAGCAGAATGCGAGGATAAGGCATAAAATAATACCCTTGATGGTGGTTGCAGCACATCCAAAAAAACAGAACAGAGCCATTGTTACGAGAGCCGTAATGCCGATAAAGAGCCACGCTGTTTTGGACTTATTGCCGTCGTGTTTGTTTGCCGCATATCTGCTGATACAAAACGCCGCAAATATGCTGACAAGAAGAATGACCGACATATTCAAGAGAACAGTCCAGTCCGCATTATGAAATGCCGGGAACTGTCTCGGAATAATCGGTGTGATAGGTCGTATCATTGAAATCATAACTGCCTCCTTTGAAAAGAAATGCGGAGGGATACCGCATTTCTGTGATACCCCTCCGCTTGGAACTTTGGCTTACCGGATTAGTTCGCTCCGGAATAGCTGAACAGACTGGTGATCTTGGAGGTCACAGTCGGCATAGTAGTCGCGGATCGTCTGTTCGGTCGTTTTGGCAAGATTTGTGTTCTCGGCAACGAGCGTCAACACGATACCGTCAATTCGGAGCTTCGGATTGATTTGCCTCTGCACCTTGTTGATCGTTTTCGTGAGCTGCGTCATTCCTTTTAAGGGAAGATAATGTGCCTGAACCGGGATAATGACGGAATCAGCAGCGGTAAAAGCGTTGACGGTGATCATCCCCAAGCTCGGCATACAGTCAAGCAGGATGTAGTCATACTTGTGCTTCACGCTGTTGAGATACATCGAAAGGATGCGTTCTCGGTTCATTGTCGATACAAGCTGAAGATCCATACTGGACAGTTCGATATTTGCTGGGAGAAGATCAACCCCTTCCGGCTGATGGATTATTCCTTCGTCCGGCAACAGTTCATCATCTTCAATGACCTTTTGCATGATCGTTGATACCGTCTTTTCAATCTCATCGTTGTCCTGATACCCGCAGCAGATTGTAAGGTCGCCCTGAGGGTCGCAATCGACAAGCAGAACTCGTTTTCCTTCACGGGCAAGACCCACGCCGAGATTGAACGTAGTCGTGGTTTTACCGACGCCGCCTTTTTGGTTGGCAACGGCAATCACTTTGCATTTGCTCATATTGGACTTCTCCTTTCTCGTTATTCATATCACCGAGCAGGTGAATATGTAAAAACGGCAATAAAAAAAGACCGAACCTTCTTCATTATGTGATAAAGAAAATTCGGTCGTGAAATACGCATATTCAGTTGTATAGATGCCTCCGACGGTTCAAGTCCTTCTGGTGGGGCGGGTGTTAGTTATAGGCAGATATAATAGTATTTTTTGTCTGTTTTTTCAGTTTCGCAAGTTCGAGTCCTGCTCCCACACTTTTTTGATTGAATTTGGGCTTAATATTTTAATTACAAAAATGCTCCCTAAAATGGTGAAAACCCTTGATTTCTCAAGGGTTTTCAGGGTTTGGGCTTTTTTGTTGCCCAATCATGTCATTCGTGTCCGAAAAAGAACTGGATGAAAAACCTAATTTTCTTAAATTAAGTTATTTTTTTCTTTCTCGCAGATTGTAAAATGAAGTTGCAATAGTAAAAAAGAATCCATAGCGAAGATTCCATGGTAGAATTGAGTTGCTACACACCAATTCGAAAGGAATCATCGCTATGGACGAAACCAAGTATACCACAGAACATCGAAAAGG